>JAAYVL010000044.1 GCA_012517205.1 Verrucomicrobiota bacterium | reverse complement strand
CTTGCGCATCGGCAGCGAGACATTGACCGGCCTGGACTCCGGACATAGCATTGGTACATGAACTATTCGGCGATCATCACGATTGAGGCAGGCAAGCGTAGCGGCAAACCGTGTATTCGCGGCCTGCGCATCACCGTTCAAGACATCCTGGAATATCTGGCGGGCGGCATGACCGAGGATGAGATTCTCCACGATTTTTCCGAGCTCACGCAGGACGACATTAAGGCGTGCTTGGCGTTCGCCGCAGATCGCGAGCGGAAGCTTTTCGTAGCACCCGCATGAAGCTGCTTCTGGATGAGAATATCTCGGACAGGGTCGTGCCGCAGATCGCGGACTTGTTTCCCGGCTCCACGCACATCAAGTCGGTCGGCCTCAAGGAGGCCGGCGACAGCGTCATTTGGGATTGGGCCCAACAGCATGGATTTGCGATTGCCTCCAAAGATACGGATTTCTACCCCAGAGCTATTGTGTTCGGCCATCCGCCCAAGTTCATTTGGCTGCGCGTCGGCAATTGCCCCACGAGCTTGATCACAAATCTTCTGAGATCGCGCTATGAGATTATTCGCCAGTTTATCGAGAGCGAGACCGAGAGCTTGCTTATCCTCGAACGATAGGAAGCCGAATCCCTATCAAGCCCGCGGCTCCAATAGGCAATAGTAATTTTTGCGGGAGCTTTTTCTGCTTCCGCTGGGCGGGGCTCGAGGCGGGAACTCCGGCTTGGTTTTCCGTGGGGCAGCTCGGCTGGAGGAGTCGGGCTAAATCCCGATTCGGACGCAATCGGGCCCGGGTGGCGGCCCGGACCAGTTTGGGGGCCAGGACGGTGTTGGTCTTGAACTGTTTGCCGTTCATTTTGGCCTCCAGGGCTGGGCCGCTGGCACTCCCGCCCGCTCCGCCGCCGCTCAAAGGCTGCCCAGGTTTCTCTGGCAACCTGCGGCATGGGATTATGAAGGGCTCGCACCGCCTTCTCTCGGGCGGAGACGAGCCTCCGTCGGGCGAGCTCCGGCCTGCGCGCAGGCTGGAAGACCTGTTAACCGCGGGCTTGACCGCAGCAGGCCCGCAGCGTATCAATGCCTCCGATGAAGGACAGCCTGCCATCCGCGGAGGCTGGGTGTTTGGGTAAACACCCCAAAACGGGATGTTACCCAGACCCGTATAAGCACATGTTAGCTGCCTCAGGAGATCCGTCGTGATAGAGAACAACCCGACCAGTGTGGTTGCAGCGTTTGAAATGCTGCTCGAAGAAATCGAAGCCGAGATTGAATTTGTCAATCGGATTGGGGCCAAGGCGTTCGAAGATTGTAACTACGACAAGGCCAAAGAAGCATTGGAACGTGCTGCCCAGGTATCTGGATTCCGGGACAAGGCCGATGACTTGCGCCAAGAATGGGAAGCTCTGTTCTCATCCGATGCTGACGAGGTGGGCACGGAAGCGCATTCCGAGCGTCGTAACCTTGGGCGGCTCCGTCGCGGCCTGCGCACGCGCGAGGAGGCCTATTACCAGCCTATCCTAAGCGTAATCACACAGCTTGGTGGTTCAGCGCAAATGTCAGATGTCTTGGACAAAGTTCTCGCCGCGATGAAAGGTACCCTGAAGGACGTTGACTTTGTCCCACTTGCATCAGATCCAGACATGCCGCGGTGGAGAAATGCTGCGCAGTGGGCGCGCAACTCCATGGTCAAGAAAGGGCTCATGAAAAGTACCAGCCGTCGAGGCATTTGGGAAATAAGTGACAAGGGTAGGCAATGGCTAGCCGGTACCAGCAGCTAACAGCTCGGGTAACCGGGCGCTGACTTGCTACGCGGGTTGTCGTCAGCTGAGCTCAGGCGTTCGCTCGTATCAAATCGCTTCTATGAAATACCTGTTATCTTCACCTGACCCGGCCCGGATCGGGTTAGCTCAAAGCCTGCTTGATGCGGCAGGCATTGAGTGGGAAGTTCGCAACGAAGCCGTCTCCCAAACCGAGATAGGCATGCCGTTTGCCACGGAACTCTGGGTTCTGCGGGACGACGACTACCAGGCCGCCCGAGACCTTCTCAAGTTCGGGGCCGCTCTGGCCTGATTGTATGCCTGCAGGCGAGCCGAACAACTGCGTGCAGGCGACGCTGGGTTGCGCCGTGGGTTCATTTCTGAGTCAGGGGTCCAGCGCGCCTGACGCAGAGTGTTAGCCACACGAGGTCCGAAGTGCAGAAATATGACCCGTCGAACCTGACCGACTTGCGGCATCGAATCGTTGAGTTGCGCCGTCTGCGCCAGCAGATGAAAGATGCTAATCGGCGACCGAGGCAGCATCGCCTCAATGCTTCCGAGCGGGCGCAAATTCTGGAGAAAACAGGTGGCAGGTGCCACATTTGCGGGGGCATTTTCGCGTGACCTGACCGCGCGCGGGCAGCCTCTGCCACCGACCGTATCGCTGCGCGAGTTGGTCAGCGGTGGATACATCGCCGCCGCCGATCTTCGAGCCTTTGACGGCATGGACGTTACGATTTCGCTGACGGCCGACGAGGCGCGACCGCAGGAGATATTGATTCGGGTTCGTATGCCGGACGGGAGTGTGACCGCGTTGCTGGCTGATGGCAGTATCCAGGGATTGCGGCGATGAGCTTGCCCTCCAAGGCCGGCAGGCTTTCCAGCGGGGCGAGGGCGACGGTTCTCCCGCATCTATCGAAACTTGGGTGCCGATAACAAAAGATACTGCTTTCCCAGGCAACTCCGCCCCCCTCCCCGACCGCCCGAACCTCGCCCCAGAACCAAGTCCCCGGATCGCCGGACAACGCGTCCCCCCCCGGGAGGTCAGCCGCTTTGCCCGGCGCCCGCATTCTGCGGTGGCTCCCAGGGCTGTTTTTGACTCCCGGATTGGGGTTGCCGAAGGGTTGGGCCGGCCGGAAGCGGCATTGCGTATTGGGGCGGGATTCGGTATTAGAAGCTCGCAAGTCCATACGGCTATGAGCAAACCCTTGGAAACGGAAGCGACCGCGCCCGGGATTCGGGTTAATCCCGGACAGATCAGCATCCTGATTGCGACGCGGGCCCGGCCGGAGATTCTGGCGGGGGTTTTTGCTTCGCTGAACGCGCACACCGCCCGCAAGGAGCTGGTTTCGCTCTGGCTTTACGTGGATGAAGACGACTCGATCACGCGGCAGGCGATCGCGGCGAAGCAGTTGCCGGAGATGGATTTGGCGGTCCATTGGCATGTGGGGCCCCGGACGGCTTGTTTGGGGGATACGCATGACGCGCTGTGGGCCGCGTCGGGGCGATGCGCCGAGATTTACATGGTTTCCGGGGACGACATGCGTTTCGATACGCCGGGTTGGGATGAAGTTGCGCGGAAGGCGTTTGCGGCGTATCCGGACGGGGTTTTGCTGGCTTTTCCGCATGATCCGATGACGGCGGATACCGCCACCTATCCGCTGTTCGGCTGGGGCTGGCTGGCGGAGTTGCGGCGGTTCTTCCCCGGGTATTTTCCGTATTGGTATGACGACCGGTGGGTGAGCCAGGTGGCGCGGCTGGCGGGGCGGTATGTCAAGCTGCCGATTCTGCTTTACCCGTTCCGCGGCCGGGGGCGCACCCGGCGGATGCGCAACCTGCCCTTTTGGGCCCGGTTCTTCCAGCTCATGCTGGAGGAGCGGAAGGAGGATGCCCGCCGGTTGATCCGGGCCGTGCACGCGAAGGACGCCGCGGCCCGGGAGGCGGCGCTGGGGAAGGTCGAGGAGATTGCCGCCGCGCTGATCCGGGAGGAGGGTTCCTTTTCGGATCTTTACGGGGTCTTTCAGGAGGAGCGGCATTCGGATTTGTCCCCCGCGGAGCGGCGGGCGTTTGATCCGCAATACGTCGGGCGGGAGGCGTTTGCCATTACCCGGCTGGTGAGCCTGGCGCAGCAGCAGTTCCAGGCGGGGCGGTTTGCCGAGGCCATGGAATATCTTGATGCGACCCATTTATCGGACTTGCGTCTCCGGCAGGCGCAGCTTTTGAAGGTGGAATGTCTCCGGAAGCTGGGCCGGGATGCCGAGGCCGGCCGACTGGAGAAGGAGGCTTTGGCGGCCTGGCCGGAACACAGCGCGGCCCGGCGGCTTTTCCGGTTTCTGGGGATGGTGGCCAACGACGGGCGGCGGCTGCTGGTTGGCCTGACGGAAAAGGGGCGGCGTGGCGCCGGGTAGCGGGGGTTGGGGTCAGAGGCCGGTGGGGTGGTCCAGGAAGACCCAGGGCAGATTGAACCGGCGCGCGAGGTGGGCGGCCAGCGCCTTGACTCCGAAGGTTTCGGTCGCGTAATGGCCGCCGTAAAGGACGTTTACGCCCAGTTCCTCCGCCAGCGCATAGGTCCAATGCGGCCCTTCGCCGGTGATGAAGGTATCCACGCCTTCCGCCGCCGCCTGTTTCAGGCCGTCGCCCGCGCCGCCGCTCACGACGCCGATCCGGCGGCAGACGGCGGGGCCGGCGGGGATGAGGCGCGGCGGGCGGCCGGTGGCTTGCCGCAGGCGTTCGGCCAAGTCTGCCCGCGGGAGGCGGGTTTGGGTTTGAAACCCGAGGTGCAGTCCGTGGTCGAAGTAGAAGGGGCGCAGCTTTCGGAAGCCCAGCGCCGCGCAGAGGCGGGCGTTGTTGCCGAGGCGGGGATGCGCGTCCAGCGGCAGGTGGGAACTGTAAACCGCCAGGTCATGCTCCAGCAGGCAGCGCAGCAGTTGGTAGCGGGGGCCGGTCCAGGGATGCGCCGGCGACCAAAAAAGCCCGTGATGCACCAGCAGCAAGTCCGCCCGGGCGGCGACCGCCAGCCGGGCTGTGGCCAGGCTCGCGTCCACCGCCGCGGCGATCCGGGTGATGGTGCCGCGGTTCTCGACCTGGAGGCCGTTGGCGGCGCGTTCGTAATCCTGCACCCGGGCCGATTGCAGCACCCGGTCGCAGTGGCGGACAATGGCGGCTAAAGAGGCTTTTGACATGCGGCGATGGAAACAGAACCGGGCGCGGCTGCAAAGGGGGAAGTGGGGGCGCGCGGGGGTCGGGGCGCGGGCGTCCGGCGGCGCTTTTCCGGGTCCGGCGCCCGCCAAATTATCCGTCCCCGGTATTGAATTCTCCCGGCCGCGCCCTATAGTGCGCGGGAAAATCCAATGCCACCCAAAACTGAACCGCCCACTCCCGCGGGGCCGCCGGGCCGGAGGCCGTAGTTTTCCGCCGCCCCGCCTGTATTAGCCTGCGCATGTCTGAACTCGTTTCCAAAGCCGAACTGCTGCGGTCGCTGGGGCGGCTGGTGCGCGGATTGTCGGCCTTGTTCTGGGGGATGCCCCTGGCGTTGATTGTGTGCGTGCATACGGCCAAGGCGGATTCGCTGCAACCGTTTGGCGTGGTGCCGCCGCTGGCGGCGACGGCGTTGCTGGTTTTTGGCGTCTGGCAACTGGGCGATTTCCAGAAGCAGGAGCGCGTCTGGGGGGCCGCGCTCGGGCGCGTGCGCGTCTTCAGCCTGATCAACTTCGGGCTGAGTCCATTTCTTTATTGGTGGAATAAAATCCCGGCCAACCCGTTCTTCCTGGTCATGGTCATGCTCATGGCCCTGTCGGCGCTGCTGTTTCTGGCCAGCCTGAACCTGGCGGCGCGGCGCCTGAGCGCCATGCTGCCGGACGAGGCGCTGCGCCTGGAGACCCGGCAGTTCACCACGTTCAATCTCAACCTGCTCCTGGTGGCGTTTCTCCTTGCGCTGCTGTATATCGGGCTGAGCCTGTTTTCCACCCTGCCGCTCTGGCTGCGGATGGTGGGGGACGTGCTCGAGCGGAGCAGCCTGTGGTATTTGATCCTGCTGCTGCTCCTGCCCCTGGCCCTGACGATGGCGCTGCTCTGGAAGACCAAGGAAGTCATCTTCGAGAGCGTCTTCCACGCCCATCCCTGAGCGGCGCGGCGGCGGCGGCGGTCGGTCAGTTCAGCAGCCGGTACCAGTTGTCGCGCTGGTGCGGTTCGTAGCCGAGGTCGGCGATGAGCCGGCGCATCTCGGCGACGGTCATGCGGAAGGCGGTGCCGGCCTGCGCGACCACGTTCTCCTCGATCATGATGCTGCCGAGGTCGTTGGCGCCGAATTTCAAGGCGACCTGGCCGATGGCCGGCCCCTGTGTCACCCACGAGCTTTGCACGCTGGGGAAGTTGTCGAGGTAGATGCGCGCCAGCGCCTGCGTGCGCAGGTATTCCTGCGCGCCGGCCATCGGGGTGCGCAGCCGCGTGTGGGCGGCCTGGAAGGTCCAGCCAATGAAGGCGGTGAAGCCCCCGGAGCGGTCCTGCTGCGCGCGCACCCGTTCGAGGTGCTCGATCCGGTCGGCGCGCGTTTCGACGTGGCCGAACATCATCGTCGCCGAGGAACTCAACCCCAGCCGGTGGGCGGCGTCCATCACCGCCAGCCAGTCGTCGGTCATGGCCTTGCGCGGCGAGACCTGCCGGCGCACGCGGTCCACGAGGATTTCGCCGCCGCCGCCCGGCAGCGAGCCCAGGCCCGCGGCTTTGAAGTCGGCCAGGATTTGCTCCAGCGGTTCGTTGAACAGCTTTTGGAAGTGGACGAACTCGCTGGGGCTGAACCCGTGGATGTTGATTTGGGGGAACCGGTCCCGGATGTGCGCGAGCAGGTCCAGGTACCACTGTTTGCCCAGCCGGGGATGGTTGCCGCCTTGCAGCAGGATTTGCGTTCCGCCCAGCGCGAGGGTTTCGGCGATCTTTTGATCCAGCTCGGCGCGGGTGATGACATACGCGTCGGGCGCCCGCTCGGCGCGGTAGAACGCGCAGAACGCGCATCCGACGTTGCAGATGTTGGTGTAGTTGATGTTGCGGTCAATGATGTAGGTGACGATCTGGTTGCCGCGTCCGTCGTAGGCCGCCGCCCGCGCGATTTGGCGGCGGCGGTCGGCCAGGGCGCCGAGCTCCGCCAGCGGCAAATCATAAAGCCGCCGCGCCTCGGCGGGGGTGATCCGCCGGCCCGTCCAGACGCGGTGCCGCAGGTCGTCCAGGGAGGGGTCGTGATTCATGCGGGGGCCGGGTCAGCCCTTGAGCAGCGCCGCGGCGTGCTTGCGGGCGGCGTCCGTTTGGCCGCCGAACATGCGCGCCAGCTCGGTCACGCGGGCCGCGGGTTCGAGGCGGGTGAGGGTGGAGATGGTGCGGCCGCCCTGCACCTGCTTGGCCGCCACGTAATGGGCCGCGGCCGGGGCGGCGACCTGGGGCAGGTGGGTGATGCACAGGACCTGCCGCTGGCGGGCGATCTGCCGCATCTTCTCGCCGACGGCGTTGGCCGTTTCGCCGCCGATGTTGGCGTCCACTTCGTCGAAGACCAGGACGGGGATCTGGTCGGCGGCGGCCAGGACGGTTTTCAGGGCGAGCATGACGCGGGCCAGTTCGCCCGAGGAGGCAATGGCGCGCAGGGGGCGCGCCGGCTCGCCCGGGTTGGGGGCGAACAGGAATTCGAGGGTGTCGAAGCCCTG
>JAAYVL010000019.1 GCA_012517205.1 Verrucomicrobiota bacterium | reverse complement strand
GGTCTTCGGCCCCAATCCCGTCACCGGACTGGAGATCGTTAATGACGCCCAAGACGGAGTTCGGCTGCGGCTGAACGTCGGGGCCACCCATGAAGACATCATGGTCTTTGGGCAGCCCCCCTGCAGCGCGGGCCGGATGAAACCCCGCCGGGCCTATTACTTGGGCCTGTTGGGCCCAAGCCAGAACGGGCAAAGCGACATCACAGACCTCTACGCCGCCCGGTTTGGGCGGCCCGTCCCAGGGCAGAAGGTATTTATCGCCGTGGTTCAGACCCGGAACGGCTGGAAAGGCCAAAGTCGGGTTCACAACGCCATCGTCCCGCCGCCGCCGATGTTGAAATCTCAGCAAGCGGCTGAAACGGCGAGGGTTAAGAAATCGAAGCCCGCCGCCGCCTCGGCATCCACCACCGCCTACAAGGCCGTCTCTTCTCCGTCCTTTCCAGTTATGTACAAGGGGAGTACATCGGAAGCCCGACAGGAGCACATGGAAAATAAGCATGAGCCCCCTTTGAGCCTCCTTTGTACCCCCGTTGTACACGGCCTAATGGGAGCGTTAGGCTGGCTGGGGCGGGTGGGGCGGGTTTGGGCGCGGGCCTGAGCCGGAATGGAGGGATGGACGGCTTGCGGATGATGTAAAAGGACGTTCCAAGGCGGGAGGGAGAGGACGAGAGCGTTCGGCATGTCCGGAACGGGGGGCTGGGTGTTGTCGCGTGCCGTGGTTTTTCGGCGGGATGGGGCCACGGCTGGCGGGGAAATTTCCCCACCCGGGCGGGAGCCGCCGCAAGGCGACTGCTTACGCGGTCCTCTGGGTTAGGCGGCCACTTTGAATTGATAGACGCTTTTGCCCCAGCCCACCCAACCCGGAAAGCGGCTTTGGGTTTGGGGAAATCGTTTCCCCCGCAGCTATCGCAACCCGGGCGCCGATAACCCAAGGCTCTGCCGGGGAGCGGGGGGGGCGCTGAATTATTCTCGCAACGGGGCGGCCGGCCAGTGCATACTGGGGGGCATGGTGCGCCTGGATCAAGCACTGGTCGAGCGTGGTTTCTGCCCGAGCCGGGAGAAAGCCAAGCGCGCGATCATGGCGGGGCAAGTCCGGATTAACGATCGTCCCGGACGCAAGCCCAGCGATTCCGTTCAGCCCGCCGACCAGCTTTCCGTGCTCGCGCCGGAGAAATACGTCAGCCGCGGCGGCTACAAGCTGGAACACGCGCTGGAGCATTTTCAGGTGGACGTGGCCGGGCAGGTGGCCGTTGATTTGGGCGCGGCCACCGGCGGTTTTACCGACTGCCTGTTGCAGCGCGGCGCGGCGCGGGTGTATGCCGTGGATGTCGGCCAGGGGCAGTTCGCCTGGAAATTGCGGCACGACCCGCGGGTGGTGCTCCTGGAGCGGACGAATGCGCGCGATTTGGCGCCGGCGAAGCTCCCGCCGCCGTTTGCCGCCGCGCACCTGGTGGCGATTGATTGCTCCTTCATTTCCCTGCGGAAGATTTTGCCGGCGGCGGTGTCCCTGCTCGGGCCGGGCGGCAAAATAGTGGCGCTGATCAAGCCGCAATTCGAGGCCGGCAAGACGGAGGCGGACCGGGGCGCCGGGGTGATCCGCGACGCGGCCATTCACGAGCGCGTCGTGCGCGAGCTGCAGGAGTTTGCGGCGGCCCGCCTGGGCGCGCGCTGGCGCGGCGTCACCGAATCGCCCCTGCTGGGGCCGGCGGGCAACAAGGAGTTTTTGGCGTTGATGGAAACCCCATGAAACCGTCCGGAGACAGGATTCAGCGTGTCGGCCTGATTGGGAACGCCCGGAAGGCCGCCAGCGGCGTCACCGTGCAGCGGGCGGCGCGGCTGATTGCCGCCGCCGGCCGGCAGGTTTGCACCGACGCGGCGACCGCCCGCAGCGTCCGCCTGGCCGCGGCCGTTTATCCCGACCCGGCGGCCCTGGCGCGCCAGGTGGATTTGCTGATGGTCTTTGGCGGGGACGGGACCATGCTCCGGGCGGTGCGGGAGATTGCCGGCTCGCGCACCCCCGTGCTCGGGGTCAACGTGGGCGGCCTGGGCTTCCTGACCGCCGTGCCGTCGGCGCGCCTGGCCACGGCGCTGCGGGAGCTGTGGGCGGGCCAGTTTAATTTTGAAGCGCGCGCGCTGCTCCAGGCGTCCGGCCACTGCGACGGGCAATGGCAGGAGGCCACCGCCCTTAATGACATTGTCATTAGCCGCGGCATTGCCTCCCGCCTGATCGAGCTGGATGTCAGCGTGGACGGCGCGCCGCTTACGCGCTACCGCTGCGACGGCCTCATCGTCAGCTCGCCGACCGGCTCCACCGCGTATTCGCTGGCGTCCGGGGGGGCCGTGGTTTTCCCCACCGCCGAGGTGTTTGCCCTCACCCCGATCTGCCCGCACACGCTGTCCAACCGTTCCCTGATCCTGCCCTTAACCGCGACCATGGAGGTCAAAGTCATCAGTCCCAGGCCGGCGACCATTTTGAGCTCGGATGGGGAGGTGGTCAGCGAATTGGCGGCCGGCGACCGGATTACCATCCGGCGCAGCCGGCGGACGGTGCGTTTGCTGCACCTGGCCGGGAGTTCGTTTTGCGAAACCCTGCGCTGCAAACTGCATTGGCGGGGGGCCAGCCTGTGACGCGGCTTCGCGATATTGCGCGGCAGGCGGGCGTGGCGGCCAACACCGTCTCCAAGGCCCTGCGGGATGCGCCGGATCTTTCCCCGGCGACCAAGGCGCGCATCAGGCTTCTGGCGCAGCAGTTGGGTTATGTGCCGGATTCCGCAGCCCGGACCCTGCGCACGCGCCGCACCAAGCTCTTCGGGCTGGTCATTTCGTCCATGACCAACCCCATTTATTCCCGCGTGGTCCTCGCCATCGAGGAGGGCGCGCACGAGATGGGGTATGATGTGCTGTTTGCCCATACCCTCAACATCCCGGAGCGGGAGGAGGCCTGCATCCGGCAGATGCTTTCCCGGCGGGTGGACGGCTTGTTTATCGCCCCGGTGTATCGCCTGGCCAGCGAAGTGCGCATTTACCAGGAGGTGCTGGCCCGCCGCGTGCCCACCGTCGTGCTCGGCCACACCACGCCCTTTTGCAACCAGTTTATCAACGTCGAGACGGACGACCTGCAGGCCAGCTACACCGTCACCCGCCATTTGCTCAAGCTGGGGCATCGCCGCATTGCCTTCCTGGGCGGGCCGCCCGCCACGCCCTGGACGCAGGAACGCCTCGAGGGCTACCGCCAGGCCTTGCGGGAAGCCAACCTGGAAGAGGATGACAAACTCATCTTCACCGCGGGCCGCACCCTTGAAGAAGGCGCCGCCGCCGCGCGGCAAATCCTGGCCGAAGACTCCGACATCACCGCGGTGCAGGCGGTGAACGACCTCGTGGCGGCGGGCTGCGCGGAGGCGTTTCTGGAGGAGGGCTTCCAAATCCCCCGGGATGTCTCGATCGCCGGGTTCGGGAACATTCTGCTCGGGGCGCATTTCCGCACGCCGCTGACGACGACCCGGCAGCCCAAGTTCCGCCTGGGCCGCGCGGCGGTGCGCACCATGCGCGAGTTGCTGCTCGGCCGCCAGCCTGAATCCAGCCGATTGCCCGCCGAACTCATTGTCCGCGCCAGTACTGGCACTCCGCCTGCTGCCCGTCAACTCAGACTGCTGAAATAACAGACTGAGATTCAATCGCATGAGAAAGGCGTTAGCCATTGCGCTCGTGGGGTTGGGCGTCGGCGGCGTCATTTGGGTGGCCAAAGGCTGGGCCCTCAAAGGCCCCGAGTCCAAAACCGCCAGATTTAACGCGGAAGCGGATAACCTGATCCTGGGGCTCCAGCAATACCGGGAATTTGTCGGCAGCTATCCGGCCGGCAACAATATCGCCATCGCCAGGGCCCTGCTGGGCCAGACCGACAAGAAAGTGCTGATTCTCGCCGTGCGCAAAAGCGACCTGAACGAGAAGGGCGAAATCCTGGATCCCTGGGGCACCCCGGTGCGGTTCTTCTTTTCGGAAAACGAAGTCATGATTCGCTCCGCCGGCCCCAACCGGATCTGGGAGGACAGCGCCGTTTCAAACTCCGACGACCTTTACCGAACCGCGCCGATGGAACGGTGACGGGCCGGCCCGCGCCGCATCCTTTCGCCTTGCCCCGCCGCCGTCGCGGGCCCGGGAACGGCCGTTTCCCGGCCGGGAGGCGCCCCGCTCGATCGAGCGCGCCGGGATATTTTTGGGCTTTGCATTTCCACGGATGGCGTTACACTTAAAGGACTTTTATGGCAAAACAACACCAATACCAGTTCTGTTTCGGTCCCTGGAATATCAGCGAAGGTCAGGATCCCTACGGCCCCCCGACCCGGCCTGCGCAGACGTTCGATTGGAAACTCAAGCAACTCAAGAAGTCGGGCTTTGACGCCATGATGTTTCATGACGACGACGCGGTGCCTGATATTGACGGGAAGTCCGACGCGCAAGTGCGCAAGGAAGCCAGGGAGCTGAAGCAAAAGCTGGCGGACGCCGGCGTGGTGGCGGAAATGGTCGCGCCGCGATTGTGGTTCAGCCCCAAGACGATTGACGGCGCCTATACGAGCAACGATCCGAAGAGCCGGCAGTATGCCATTGAGCGCACGCTGCGCTGCATTGACGTGGCCAATTACCTGGGCACCAAGCTGATTGTGCTCTGGCTGGCGCGCGAAGGGACGTATCTGCGCGAGGCCAAGGACGGGCGGCGGAGCATTGAATGGCTCGTTCAGGCCCTGGACAAAATGCTGGCGTATGACCGGTCCATCCGCATTTCCATCGAGCCCAAGCCCAATGAGCCGATGGATCACGCGTACGTGCCGACGATTGGGCATGCGCTGGCCCTGGCGCAGTTGACGCGCGATCCCAAGCGGGTGGGCTGCCTGATTGAATCGGCGCACGCGATCCTGGCGGGGCTGGATCCGGCGGATGAAATTGATTTTGCGATGGCCTTCGGCAAGCTCTGGTCGCTGCACCTGAATGACCAGAACGGGCTCAAGTTCGACCAGGACAAGCCGTTTGGCAGCAACAACCTCCGCGTGGCGTTCAACCAGGTTCGCGCCCTGGAGCGGGGCGGCTACGGCAAGCGCGGCGAATACGTCTGCTTCGACGTGCATCCGTTCCGCACCACCAAAGTCGAGCACTGGCTGGCGCACCTGGTCAACAGCCGCCGCACGTTCCTGCGGCTGGTGCAGAAGGCGCGCACGTTTGACGAGAAGGCCGCCCGGCAGTTGGTGGCCGACCGCAACCACGCCGCGCTCGACCAGATGGTGCTCGAACACCTGATGGGCAAATAACGCCGGCGTCCAGCCGCGTTTGCCCGGCGCGGGTTTCCAGCGCGGCGGGCGGCGCGGCGCCGGTGGGCGCGCTTGTGCTTTCCGAACTCACCCGCCAGCTGGCTGCCGCCCGGGCCTTGACGGACGCCGAGGTCCGCCAGGCGGTGGCGGTGCTGGTGGACGAAGCGGTGCCGGCGGAGCCGAAGGCCGAGTTCCTGATCCAACTGGCCCGCAAAGGGGAGACGGTCGCGGAGATTACCGCGTTTGCCCGCGAGCTGCGCCGCCGCTCGCGGCAGCCGGTCCTGGGGGCGGACCTGCGCGACCGGCCGCTGCTGGACGTGGTGGGCACGGGCGGCGACCGGTTGAGCACGTTTAATATTTCGACGACTGTGGGCCTGATCGCGGCGGCGGCGGGCGTGCGCGTGGTCAAGCATGGCAACCGGGCCAGCACGTCGCTCGTCGGCAGCGCGGATGTCATGGAGTCGCTCGGCCTGCCGTTTGACCTGGAGCCGGAGGCCGCGGTGGAGCGGCTCCGCGCGCAGGGCTTTGCCTTCTTTTTCGCGCCCCGCTACCACCCCGCCTTCCGGCATATTGTCCCGGCGCGCAAACTCTGCGCCGCCCGGGACCAGAGCACGATCTTTAACTTCCTGGGGCCGCTGTTGAACCCCGCCGCGCCGACGGCGGCGCTCATCGGGGTTCCGCGGCCGGATTTGTGCGAGCCGCTGGCGCGGGTGCTCCAGTCGCTCGGCGTGCGCCGGGCCATGGTCGTTTGCGGCGCGGTGGCGGACGGGGGCAGCGCGGTCCGCTACCTGGACGAGCTTTCGCCGCTGGGCCCCACCGCGGTGGCGGAGTTTTCCCCGGGCACGGCGCCGGTCTGCGCGACGGTGGCGCCCGAGGAATTTCCGCTGCAGCCGGCGGTGCTGGCGGACTTGCGCGGCGGCGACCGGGAGGTCAACGCGGCGATCATTCGCCGCGTGTTGAGCGGGGAAGAGCGGGGCCCGAAGCGGGACGCGGTTTTGCTCAATGCCGCCGCGGCGTTGTTCGTGGCCGACCGGGCGCGTTCGCTGGCGGAAGGCTGGGAGCTGGCGGCGCAAACGATTGACAGCGGGCAGGCGGCGGCGAAGCTGGCGGAATTGCAGCAGCCTCCCGCCGGGGAGCGGGCCGGCGCGCGCGCGCCCTGATGTTGGGGCGGCCCGGACGCGCGGGGAGCGCGCGCGGCGAGGCGTTCCCCCGGCGGCGGATTACAAAACCAGGCAATTTTTGCACTTGGCGAGGTTCCCCGGCTGGTATAAAAGGACGGCATGTATAAAATCATCGGCAAGGATGGACAGACCTACGGCCCGGCCAGTGTGGAGCAACTGCGGATTTGGATGGCCGAGAATCGCGTGAACGCCCAGACCCTCG
>JAAYVL010000098.1 GCA_012517205.1 Verrucomicrobiota bacterium | reverse complement strand
TGCGCGCCTGCCCGGATTGTCTGCGGGAAGGGCTGCCGGTCTTGGAGGGCAAGCTCATCACCGCCGATCCTCTGCACGGCCAGCACAAACTGGCCCCGGCGATCGGGCAAAATGGCGGCGACCATCCCCTTCCGGGCAAAGTTAGGCAGCCCTTTCTATCCCCAACTGTCCGAGCCTTTGGGGAACGGCTTTGTGAGAGCCTCAAAAACGGCTCAATCCGGCTCGAAAAACATGGGGCAGTCCAGAGCCCCTGTAAATCAAGTGCCTTACCCTCGATTTGAGGCTGTTTTCATCTCCCAAACCGGCTCTATGGCCATCACTATCTGGTTTTATACAACCGGGTTATATTTCATCTTTCCCGACAGCTTGTATGCGCTCCGCAAGCTGCCCATCATGTTTCGCGCGCACCGTGGGCGCATCCTGGCAGTACGTCGCTTTGGGGATGCCGGGTTTTTCCAGGGTGCGCCCAAGGCGCGTCCATGGCGCGCGGTGGATAATATCCTGAATCCTCGAATTTCGGGCTTTGCGAGGCTGATGCAAACTGCCGCTGCGGCCCTCTCGATCATTGGCTTTGCCCGAAAGTTCAGATTTCCCCGGATCATCGCGTTGTGGTAGTATCCGGAACTGTTCCCGCCGCCGGGAAAGCCGGGCGGCGGGCCGGAAGCATTGAGTCTTGATTGTTATGCCGAACACGTCTCGCCGTTTGGACCGTGCGCATGCCGGCCTGGTTGTGGTGGACATCCAGGAGCGGCTGCTGCCGGCTATTTACCAGCCGGAGCGGGTGCGCGAAAACGCGTTGCGCCTGGTCAAGGGCGCGGCGGTGCTGCGGGTGCCGGTTTTGGTGACCGAGCAGTATCGCAAAGGGCTGGGGCCGACGGTGCCGGAGCTTGCCGCGGCCATTCCGGGGTTTGCGCCGATGGAAAAGCTGTCTTTCAGCGCGTGCGGCGCGGACGGGTTCACCCGCCGGCTGAAGGAGCTGAAAATCTCCGAGGTCCTGCTTTGCGGCATCGAGGCCCATGTCTGCGTCGCGCAGACCGGCCTGGACCTTCTGGATGAGGGCTTTCGGGTTTTCGCGGCCGCCGATGCCATCTCGTCCCGAACGCCGGAGAATTACGGGGCCGGGGTGGATCGGATGCGCGCCGCGGGGGCGGTCATCGTGTCCACGGAGATGGCGCTGTTCGAGCTGCTGGGCCGGGCGGGCACCGCCGAGTTCAAGCAGCTTCTGCCGCTGGTCAAGTAGGCCGGCTCAGTCGAGCCGCTTGACGCGGATGTTCTTGTAGCGAACGACGCTGTTGGGGTCGTGGCCCTGGAGGGCGAAGGTGCCGCGGCTGAGTTTGCGCGCGAAATCCTTGCCGGGCTGGGCGCCGGCGGGCTCGTTGTATTCCAGCAACTTCCGGCCATCCAGCAGCACGGTCACCTTGTTGCCCTGGACAATGATTTCCTGCGTCCACCATTGGTTATCCTTGACCAGGGAGACGCCGATGTTGACGAGGCCCCAGAGGCTGCCGGTCTTGATCCAATCGCCGTGGGTGTTGTTGACCTGGCATTCAAACCCCGCGCGCGGCCAGTCGGTTGCCTGGTATTGGGTGTGGAAGTAAATGCCGCCGTTCGACTGGGGGCCGGTCATCACCTCCAGCTTGAGATGGAAATCCTTGAACGGCTTGCCGTCGCCTTCGTAGAAGAGGTGGCACCGGTTGCCTTTCGCCACAAAGGCGCCGTCCTGAATGGTCCAGGTGTTTTGATTTTCCTCCGACATCCGCCAGCCGTTGAAGGTTTTGCCGTCGGTGAGCGCCGTAAAGCCGGGCTCCAGCTCGCTGGCGGCCAGGGTGGCGGCCGCGCCCAGCCAGGCGGCCGATGCGAAGGCGAAAAGAAGCGTTCGTTTCATGGGAGACCACACTAAATCGCCGCGCCCGCGGCGCAAGCAAAAAGGAGCGCCACGGGGAGGCGAAAACCGGCCGGCGAGGCGAGCCGCGGCGATCGGAAGGCGCGGCGCGCGCGGCGAAAGAATGGGGTTGCCTCCGCCGGCGCGAGGGGGTAATTGTCTGGGTGGTCGGCAATGAATAAACCTGTTTAACTTCTGATACTACTATGGCAAACCATTGTTTTCATCCCAGCATCGAAGGCGCGCAGCACGGCGCGAAAAGTCTGACGCAATTTCTGGATTATGCGAAAAAGTCCGGGGCGGCGGGGGCGCAGCCATCCAACTTCATGCTGCAGAGCGATAAAGGCTTCAAGAGCGCCAAAGAGATCAAGAATGCCTTTGCCAAGGCCAAACTGAAACTGGATGGCGTTTCGGCGCACTGCCCGTTCTGGGTGCATACGACGGCGTGGACGGGCAGTCCGACCATTCGCCCGTTCATTCCCGGCGACGTGGCCAGGCAATCGCCCGAGGGCATCGAGAAATGGGCGGAGGATTATATTCTGC
This sequence comes from Verrucomicrobiota bacterium, assembly GCA_012517205.1. Taxonomy (GTDB): domain Bacteria; phylum Verrucomicrobiota; class Verrucomicrobiia; order Limisphaerales; family UBA8199; genus UBA8199. Next base: position 51,033 of record JAAYVL010000098.1, on the reverse strand, counting down.
GGCTGCTGGATCTGTGCGCGGAGCTGGGAGTGAAGATTGTGCCCATGTTCTGGGGCGTGGCGTTTGGCTGGGAACTGGCCACCGGCTACCCGTGGGGGTTCTGGAAGGGCGGCGATTACGACCTGCTCAAGGAAGGCCAGGAGCGGTTCGTCAAGAAGACGGCCAAAATCCGCAAGCATGCCCGGTCCCTGGGCATGTATCTGGCGCATGAGATTCATCCCGGCACGGGCGCCATGTGCGCGGATGATTTCAACCTGCTGGTCGAGATTTGCGCCGGCGACCCCTGCCTGGCGGTCAACGCCGACCCGTCGCATTGCTGGGAGGGCGAAAGCTGGGAGACGCGGTTTTTGAAAGTGGCCTCCCGCATCTATGCCTGCCACGTGAAGAACTATGTCATCCGGCCGGGCCTGCCGCTGCGGTTCATGAACGGCGACTGGCAGAAGCGCGCGATGCAGTTTGTGGACATTCCCACCGGCGACCTGAACATGATGCGCTACGTCGAGCTGCTGATTCACGCCGGCTACCCGCAGCGGTATTGCCAGGTGATGGGCGCCCGCACGGCGCCGCTGATCGTTGAGGCCGAGAGCGCCTACCGGGCGGTGGATGCCACGAGCACCAACGGCATCCAATACGTGCGCGATCATCTGTGCTTCCCGCTGGCCGCGGGCTCCTTCGAGGACGGCATGGGCGCGTAAGCGGCGGCCGGGCTTCGGGGAATTCACGGCAGCGGCCCGGCCTCCGGCCGGGGACGGTCCCGCGCGGCGCGCGGATTCCCGTTGCGGGGTTGGGGGGGATTTGGGTGTTTGGCGGAGAGACTGGGATTCGAACCCAGGGTGGGGTATAAGCCCACTCACGCTCTCCAGGCGTGCGCTTTAAACCACTCAGCCATCTCTCCGGCCAATTCGAGCCTACTGTGCGGCAGCGCGGCCCGGTGCGCAATGTTTTTCCTCGGCTTCCCGGCGCGTGACAAAGCGGCCGCAAGCTGCTATCTTCCCGCGTGACTTTTCGGCGATGGTCGCCGAGAATCAGGTAATATTATGCGCTCTGACACCATTAAGAAAGGCTTTGAACGCGCTCCGCATCGCTCGCTGCTGCGGGCCACCGGCGCCATTGAATCCGAGGCGGACTGGGACAAGCCGTTCATTGCGATCAGCAATTCCTACATTGATTGCGTTCCGGGGCATGTCCATCTCAATGAGGTGGGCCTGCTGATCAAGCGCCTGGTCCGCGCGGCCGGCGGCGTGCCGTTCATCTTCAACACCATCGGCATTGACGACGGCATCGCCATGGGCCACGGCGGCATGAAGTATTCGCTGCCGTCCCGGGAACTGATTGCCGACTGCGTGGAGTCCATGGTCCGCGCGCATTGTTTCGACGGCATGATCTGCATCCCCAACTGCGACAAGATCGTGCCGGGCATGCTCATGGGGGCCATGCGGCTGAATATCCCGACGATTTTCGTCAGCGGCGGCCCGATGGTGGCCGGCATTGACCAGCAGGCGGCGGATGATCCCCTGCCGCCCCACCTGCGCCCGGCCACGCAATCCTCCGACCTTGTCTCGGTGTTCAAAGGCGTGGGCGAATTGCAGGCGGGCAAGATCTCCCGGCAAGACTTGCAGCACCTGGAGCAAAGCGCCTGCCCGACCTGTGGTTCCTGTTCGGGCATGTTCACCGCCAACTCCATGAACTGCCTCAGCGAGGCGCTTGGCATGGCGCTGCCGGGCAACGGCACCATCCTCGCCGTTTCCAAAGAACGCGAAGCCCTCTACGAGCGCGCGGCCCGCGCGATCCTCAAACTCGTCGAGGCCGACCTCAAGCCGCGCGACATCGCCACGCTGGAAGCCTTTGACAACGCCATCGCCCTCGATGTGGCGATGGGCGGTTCGACCAATACCATCCTGCACACGCTGGCCATTGCGCGCGAGGCCGGCATCGCCTACGACATCAAGCGCATTGACGACATTTCGCGCCGCGTGCCCTGTCTTTGCAAGGTGTCGCCCTCCTCGAATTACCATGTCCAGGACGTGCACCGGGCCGGCGGCATTCATACGATTCTGGGCGAACTCAAACGCATGGGCGCGCTCACCCTGAGCTGCAAAACGGTCACCGGCAAGACCCTGGGCGAAAACATTGACGAATGGGACGTGCGCTCGGAAAAGTGCGTTCGCTGGGCGAAAACGGCGCGGATTTCCGGCTGCTCGGCCATTGTGGTGGACCCGGCCGACAAGCTCGGCCACGCCGCGCGCACGGTGAGCGGCAACCTGGCGCCCAAACCCTTGCTCTTTTTCCCCGGCGACCCGCGCGGCATAACGCTTTGGCGCTTCGCCGCCGGTTTCAACGCGGGCGATGCCGCCGCCATCGCCGCCCTGTTCAGCGCGGAGGGGGAATTGCAGGTGGACGAAACCACCACCTGGAAAGGCCCGGCGGCGATCGAGGCCGGACTCAAGCAAGCCCTGGCCGGGGCGAAAGGCCTGTTGCGCGCCGAACTGGGCCAGCTCGACGGAACGCCGCTGCTGATCATCTGGAAATACGGCAAAGGCGCCGCCAAGCAGGCGCACTGCCTGTTGCGCGCCCCGGGGTTGCAAGATTGGCAGATTCAGCGGTTGGAGCACGATTACCGGCCGGAGGCGATCAAAGCCGCCCAACCCTCGGGCCTGATGCCTTACGATCCGGCGTTCCTGTTCAATGCCCGGGATTGCATCCGCACCCGGGAAACCGCTTACACCGCCGACGGCGGCCTGGCCATCCTTTACGGCGGGATTGCGCCCGAAGGCTGCGTGGTCAAGACCGCGGGCATCAGCGACGAATTCAAGCAATACTGCGGGCCGAACTTTGTTTTTGAAGGTCCGTGCGTGATCTTTGAAAGCCAGGAGGACGCCTGCGCCGGCATCCTCGCCGGCAAAGTCAAGGCGGGCGACGTGGTGGTCATCCGCAACGAAGGCCCGCGCGGCGGCCCGGGCATGCAGGAAATGCTCTCCCCCACCAGCTATATTGTCGGGATGGGCCTCGGGGATAAGGTCGCCCTGATCACCGACGGCCGATTCAGCGGCGGCACGTCCGGCGCCTGCATCGGGCACATCTCGCCCGAGGCGGCCGAAGGCGGCCCCATCGGGCTGTTGCGCGAGGGCGACCGCCTGCGCATTGATTTCCCCAATCGCCGCCTGGACGTGGTCCTGCCGGAAGCGGAACTGGCGCAGCGCAAGAAAACCTGGCAGCCCGTCAAGCGCGACCTGTCCGGCTGGCTGGCGCGTTATCAAAAGCTGGTCAGCAACGCCAGCCAGGGCGGCATCCTGACCAGTTGAATGCGAGCACGGCCGTCCGGGCAGGCTGTCCGGCGGGACTGATACCGCGGCGCGGCACGGTGTAGATAGCCGGGCCGGGGACTGTCCCAACCCGGCTTGCAGGACAAGTCACCGTCCCGGAAATGGACAGGGGCAATGGCTTTGCGGGTACTTTGGAACGAAGCCTTTCAGGTTGTCCGCGCAACCCACCAAGTGCGCTAAAAAAAAGGGCGAAAACGGGAACGGCGCGCAATCTCATCCGGCCGGCAAGCGATGAGCCGGCGGCACGCGGATTAATTGGCAATTTTCCAGGCATTTAGCGTGTTCGGCGTGTCCTTTCAAAGCCCGAATATAAGGCCAATTGCGGCCGTTAGATCCGCTTTGGTTCTACCGCTTTTGGGCCAGGGGAATCGAGCTAACCTTCGCAGTTATCTCCAGGAAGATCGGTTGCCGAGCGCGTGCGCGCGCCCGAAATCATCTTTGGATCGGACTTGGCATGTAAGCTGCAATTAAAAGATTTGTAGGTTCCCTGCCTACATCCTCCTGAGAGGGGCGGAGCCGGGACCAACAGGCACTGCCCTTCTCTTTTCATGGTTGGGTTGGGGGCGGCCCGGAGTAAGAGCCGGGCCGCTCTTTTTGTACCCAGTTCCGCACGATTCCAGGCTGCCCCTGCTCATCCTGGCAGCTTTAACGCCGCCGGTGACCCGGGGTGGGGCGCGCCGTTCCGCACCCGGAAATGGCGCGCTTGCTGGCGCGCGGATGGAGAAGTGAAAGGAGCTTAATAACGGCCTCAACCGACGCTGGAAGTGAAGCCTGCATTCCCCCAAAAAGCGGGATTGGCCAACGCATAAAAAGGTCAGTTAATCCCCTTGACCGGCAGCGGGTCTTTCCCATAGTCTCTCCGCTTGTTAGGCAAAATTCATGTTTGCACAACTTAAGAGCCTGTTTTCCAATGATATTGGGATAGACCTCGGGACGGCTAATTCCGTTGTTTACGTGCGGGATCAGGGCATTGTCTTGCGCGAGCCCTCAGTCGTCGCGATTCAGGCGGGAACCACGAATGTCCTTGCCGTAGGCGAAGAAGCCAAGCGGATGCTGGGGCGCACCCCGGGGAATATCGTGGCCATCCGGCCCATGAAAGATGGCGTGATCGCCGACTTCGAGATTACCGAAGCGATGCTGCGCCACTTTATCCAGAAGGTTCATCATCGGAAACTGATTGCGCCGCGGGTCGTCGTCGCGGTGCCTTCGGGTATTACCGAAGTGGAAAAGCGGGCCGTTAAGGACTCCGCCACTCATGCCGGCGCCCGGGAAGTGTATTTGATCGAGCAACCGATGGCCTCGGCCATCGGCGTCGGACTGCCGGTGCATGAGCCTGCGGGGAATATGATCGTGGATATCGGCGGCGGGACTTGCGAGATCGCAATTATTTCCCTGGCCGGCATCGTCTTCAGCCGCAGCCTGCGGGTGGGCGGAGACGAGTTCGACGAGACGATCGTGGCACACATTAAACGAGCCTATAACCTGATGATAGGCGAACGCACCGCGGAAGAGATCAAGATGCGCATTGGCTCGGCTTTTCCGCTGGAGCAGGAATTAACTATGGAAGTCAAGGGCCGCGATTTGAGCGCGGGTCTGCCGAAGACGCTGACCATCCGCTCGGAAGAGATTCGCGAGGCCTTGCAGGAACCGTTATCGAGTATTTTGGAGTCGGTACGCATTACCCTCGAACGCTGCCCGCCCGAGTTGTCCGCCGACCTGGTGGACCGGGGCATCGTCATGGCCGGCGGAGGATCGTTGTTGCGCGGCATAGACCGGCTGGTGGCGGAAGAGACCGGGTTGCCGGTCCATAAGGCGGATGACCCGCTCAGCGCCGTTGCGGAAGGCACCGGCCGGGTGCTGCAGGAACTCCATTTTCTTAAGCGCGTTTCCGCCGGTTCCAATTAGTTCCCCCCTCATCATCACGGTGGCTGGCAGTCGGCATCGGTGAACGGTCGCCCACGACCTTTCCCCAGCCGCCAGCCGCCGCTCGTTCATTGCCGACGAGTTAGATGTTGAAACGGTCGCATTATATTACATTGGGCCTGGTGGTGCTGCTGGCGCTGGTGGTTTTGAACCTTCCCGGCCAAACGGCGGCCCGCCTCAAGCTCGCCCTGGGCAGCCTGTTTCTGCCCCTGTTCGGGCTGGCCGGCTCCACGCAGCAGGTGGTCGGCGCCGCCGCAGACGCCATCCTGCCGCGGCGGGAACTGGTCAAGCAGAATGCGCAACTGCGCCAGGAGGAACAACGCCTGCGCCTGCAGGCGTTGCAGGCGGCGGAAATCGCCGGCGAGAATGCCCGCCTCCGGCAACTGGTGGGATGGCGCGCCCAGACCCCGTGGAAGCTCAAGCTGGCCAAAGTGGTCCTGCGCGAGCCGGCCAACTGGTGGCGCTCGATTCAGATTGACCTGGGCAGCCGCGACGGTCTGCAAGTGAACCTGCCGGTCTTGACCACGGAGGGCCTGGTGGGCCGGGTTGCTTCCGTGAGTTTGACCCGGTCGCAAGTCGTTCTGCTGGGAGACCCGAATTGCAAGGTGGCCGCGCGGGTTGAAAACGAAACCCGCGACACCGGCGTAATCAGCGCGGACGGCCCCCTGGCAGCTCAATTAGTGCGGATGGATTATCTTTCCCGGGGCGCGGAACTGAAGCCCGCGCAACGGGTGTTCACCAGCGGTGAGGGGGGCATTTTTCCGAAAGGCATCCCCATTGGCCAAATTGTGGATGTGCAGCCGGTGGACTACGGCTTGCGCTACGAGGCGCGCGTGCGGCTGGCGGCCAACTTAAACGCATTGGAAGAGGTGTGGGTGATGTTTCCATGAACTGGCTCAATACCGCTTTTATCCTGGGAGCCGCTTTTCTGGCGGTATTCGGACAGGCCGCGTTCGGGAGCGCGCGCTTTCTCGCGGGCGCGCAAGTGGACCTGCTGCCGCCGCTCATGGTTTATGCCGCCCTGTCCTCGGGGCTGACCACCGTGACGCTGCTGGCGGTGTGCGCGGGGCTGTGGTTCGACTCCCTTTCCGCCAATCCGCTGGGGGTAACCGTGCTGCCCTTGTTCGCCGTCGGATGGGTGATTTTCCTCAAACGCGAATTGATTCTGCGCGACCAGCCCTTTGCCCAGGCGGTCCTCGGCGCGGCGGCCAGCGTCGTCGCGCCGGCGCTGACGCTGCTGCTGCTGCTGACCATGGGAAGCCATCCGCTGTTCGGCTGGGGCACGCTGTGGCAATTGGTCGTGCTCTGCGCCGGGGGCGCCCTCGCCGCGCCGGTTTGGTTTGAACTGTTCGGCTGGCTGCAGCATGCCCTGGTTCACCGCGGCGCGACCGAATCCAGTTTCCGCCCGGATCGGGAAATCCGGCGAGGCCGCCGCGGAGCCTTGATCGGCGGCTACCGCGGCGAAGTCATAGACCGGGCGAGAAGCAAACCGAGGCGCCCCCGATGAACATCCCTTTGGCCCATCCTCCCTTTAGCCCGCGCTTTCCGAACTGATGTTCATCTTCGACCAACTCCGAACCGACGATGCCCACCTGCGGGCGGTGGCGGTGACCGTGCTGGCCGGATTGGGCATCCTGCTGGGCGGGTTGTGGTGGGTGCAGGTCGTCTCGGCGGACGAATACCGGACCAGGCTCGAACGGCAATCCTTCCGCACGGTGCGCATCCCGGCGGTGCGCGGCCAGATCCTGGACCGCAACGGCCGGGCGCTGGCGGAAAGCCGCCCCACCTACAACATCAGCCTCTACTGCGAGGAACTTCACGACACATTCGACGCGGTGTATGCGGAGAAAGCCACCCGCGCCCGCGCCACGCTGAAACTCGCGCTGCAGGAACGGGAGAACCAGTTGCATCGCAAGCTCACCAAAGCGGAGCGCCGCCCCTTCCTTTTTACCGCGGCGCACCGAAACGCGTTGCGGCGGGAAGCCCGCTGCGAAGTGGCCAGCAACGTGGTGGCCCAGGTCAGCCAGCGGCTGCGGCAGCCGCTCTCGCTGGCCGTGACCAACTTCGAGCAGCATTATCAAAAGCGCCTCGCCCTGCCCTACCCGCTGCTGACGGATCTGACGCCGGCGCAAATTGCCCGGTTCGAGGAGCAATCCACCAGCCCCCTGGGCGTGGACCTGGAAATCCTGCCGACCCGCTGCTACCCTTACGGCACCACGGCCACCCACGCGCTCGGGCACCTGCTGCGCGACGACAGTTCCGTGGAGGGGGAGGAAGCCTTTTTCTCGTACCGCCTCCCCGATTACCGCGGCGTGGTCGGAATCGAGTACGGCTTCGATAAAGAACTGCGCGGGGTAGCCGGCGCCAAATCGGTCCTGGTCAACAACGTCGGCTATCGCCAGACGGAGAATATCTGGAGCCCGGCGGCGCCCGGCCGCAATGTGGTGCTGACCCTGGATTTGGCGGTGCAACAGGCCGCGGAACGCGCGCTGCAAGGCGTCGCGGGCAGCGCAACGCGGGGGGCGGTGGTGGTCATGGACGTGTGGACGGGCGACCTCCTGGCCCTGGTCTCATCGCCCACGCTGGACCCGAACTGGTATGTGCGGGGCATCACCCACGAACAATGGCGGCGCATCACCGAGCTGAACGCCGAAAAGAATCGCGCCACGTTTGAAAACTACATGCCGGGCTCGGTCTTTAAGACCGTGGTGGGAATGGCCGCGCTGGAAAGCGGGTTGAACCCGGAGGAAATCATCCATGTCGAGCCCAACCCCGCGCAGCCCGCCAAAGGCCACAAACGCGTCGGCAAACGCACGTTCAAGGACCTGGCCCCGCCCGGCGACTATAACTTCCGCCGGGCACTCAAACTTTCCAGCAACTCTTATTTCATCACCTGCGGCCTGCGGGCCGGCCCCGAGCGGATCATCCGCCTGGGCCAGCGGCTGCACTTCGGCGAGCGCTCCGGGCTGCCCACGCGGCAGGATGCGCCCGGCCAGTTCCCCAGCCTGCAGCGGCTCCGCACCGACTGGAGCGATGGCAACACCGGCAACTTATGCATCGGGCAGGACCCGGTCTGGGTCACGCCCCTGCAAATAGCCGTCCTGACCGCGGCCATCGCCAACGACGGCATTGTCCTGTGGCCCCGGCTGGTGGACCGCATCGAATCGGTGGACCCGGCCTCGCCGCAGCCGCCGCAGGTCTTCCCGCGGGGGCGGGTGCGCGACCACCTGGGCGTGAGCACGCGCACGCTGCGCATCCTGCGCGACGCCATGCTGGCCAACGTGGAAGACGCCGACGCCACGGGCCGCGGAGCCGCCGTCCCGGGAATCCGAATCGGCGGCAAAACCGGCACGGCGCAGGTGCAGGACGCCCGCAACGTCAAGATTGGCCAGACAACCTGGTTCGCCTCGTTTGCGCCTTATGAACAACCTCGATACGCCGTTGTCGTGATGGTCGAAAACGGCGTTTCCGGCGGCACCACCTGCGCCCCGATCGCCGGCAAAATCTATTCCGCCCTCCTCGACCGCGAGCGGGCGCAACTGGCCTCCTCACCGGCCCTGGCCCGAAACCCCTGATGCGCGCCTCGCGGCCCTAACCATGTTTGACCAGGACCTCCAGCGCCACGAATCCCGCATAGACCGGCTCCAAATCGCCGCCCTGTGCGGGCTGATGCTGCTGGGAACGGTCTTTGTCTATAGCGCGACCATGGTCGGCGAATCCGCCGCCACGCTGGTGTGGTACAAGCAGAGCTGGTTCCGGCAAGCCGTCTGGTACGGGCTGGGCATGGGCGCCGCCACCGCGGTTTGCTGCGTGGATTATCACATCCTCGCCCGCTGGGCCATGGTCATCTACTGGAGCGCGATCCTGATGCTGGTCCTGGTCTTGTTCTTCGGCACCGTGCGCTTCGGCGCGCGCCGATGGTTCGACCTGGGCTTCTTCAGCCTGCAGCCGTCGGAGTTTGCCAAGCTCGCTTTCATCCTGGCCCAGGCCAACTACCTGAGCCGGCCCGTCGAAGAGTTACGCGGGCTGGCGACCTTCTGGAAGTCGCTCGGACTGATGCTCCTGCCGTTCCTGTTGATCCTGAAGGAGCCCGACCTGGGGTCCGCGCTGGTGTTCCTGCCCACCGGGCTGGCGATCCTGTTCGTGGCCGGAATCCCCCGGCGCTACCTGCTGCGGCTGCTCGGAGGCGCGGGCCTCCTGGGCGCGCTGTTTGTGGGCAACGTGCTGTTTGCGCCCCCCAACTGGCAGATCAAACTCGAAGACTACCAGCGGCGGCGGCTGCTGGTGTATTTCGGCCGGGAAGAAGCCCCCCCGCCGGGCGCGTCCCGGGCGGAGCTGGCCCGCTTGCGCCAGCAACAGGCGGATTACTCGCATAACGTGCGGCAGGCGCTGATCTCCGTGGGCTCGGGTGGGCTCATCGGCAAAGGCTGGCGGCAAGGCACGCAAAACGCCCTGGGCTTCCTGCCCCGCCCGGTGGCGCATAATGATTTCATTTTCTCCGTCATTGCCGAGGAGAAAGGATTCGTCGGCAGCGTGATCGTCATCACGCTCTACGGGGCGGTTCTGTTCTCTGGAATCAGAATCGCCGGCCAGGCGCGCGATCGCCTGGGCAAGATGATGGCCGTGGGCGTCGTTGCGCTCATCTTCAGCCACGTCTTCATCAATATCGGCATGAATATTCGGTTGATGCCCGTGACGGGCGTGCCACTGCCGCTGCTGAGTTACGGCGGATCTTCAGTGCTCGGCTCGTTGATCGCTATGGGCATCCTGCAAAACGTGTACTTCTATCGCAGAACCTATTAATTATGAGTGACAAAAACTTCTCCCGCCGCCGGCGCGGCATGCGGTTTCGCCCCAGCCGCGGCATCGGCCACGGGCAACCGCAAACGCCCGACCGCGCCGGCAACCAGGCGCGCGCCGAGGCCGTGGCCCCGCCGCCGATGGAAAAGATTTACGATCGCCGCCACGACCACGAAATTGACCGGGCGGAGAACATCGCCGCCGGCCTGCCGCCGGAGGGCCCCCGCAAATCCCCGGCCGCGCCGGATGCTCCGGGCCAATCCCCCGAATCAACCCCGGCGCCCCCTCCGCGCGGCGAACAAGAGAAACCCTTCACCCCGGTGCCCATCAAGGAGCCGTCCCGGGGCATTGTGGAAACCCTCCGCTCCGCGGCCAACAACCTCGTCAAAAAGGTTCAGCGGCTGATCAAGCCCGTCAAGCGCGTCCACAAGGAAGTCGTCATCAACGCGGAAACCCTCGAAACCCGCGTCGCCGTCTCCGAAGAAGGCCGCCTCGAAGAGTTCACCATCGAACGCACCACCGAAGAGCGGCTGGTCGGCAGCATCTTCAAAGGCAAGGTCCGCAATCTGGAAGACGGCCTCAAAGCGGCCTTTGTGGACATCGGGTTCGAGAAGAACGCGTTTCTGCACTACTGGGATATTGTCCCGAGCAACTTTGACAGCGGCGTCGAGATCGTGGACCGCGGCCCCCGCCGGCGCGACAAACCCAAAATTACCCAGAAAGACATCCCCCGCCTCTACCCGCCGGGCAGCGAAATCATCGCCCAGGTGACCAAAGGCCCCATCGGTACCAAGGGCCCCCGCGTCACGACCAACCTGGTCCTGCCGGGCCGTTACCTCGTCCTGCTCCCCAACTCGGACCAAAGCGGCATCTCGCGCAAGATCGAAAACGCCCAGGAACGCCAGCGCCTGAAGAAGATTCTGCGCGAACTCGCCATCCCCGACGGCATGGGCGTCATCATGCGCACGGTGGGCGAAGGCCAGCAAAAACGGTATTTCGTGCGCGACCTCGCCCTCCTGCTCGAGGAATGGCACCAGGTCCAGGAGCGCATCCAGAAACAGCCCCTGGCCAGTTGCGTATTCCAGGAACCCGACCTGATCGAGCGCACCGTCCGCGACTTCCTGACCGAAGACGTCGAACGCATCGTCGTGGACAGCCCGAAAGCCCACGACCGGATGCGCGAAATGATTGCCAAAATCTCCAAGCGCTCCGCTGACAAGGTCAAACTCTACACCGACCCGCAGCCCATCTTTGACCGCTTCAACATTACGCGGCAACTGGAGAACGCCTTCTCCCGGCAGGTCCACCTCAAAAGCGGCGGCTACATCGTCGTGGACGAAACCGAGGCGCTGGTCGCCATTGACGTCAACTCCGGCCGCCACAAAGGCGGCAAAGACCAGGAAGCGGCCATCCTCAAGGTCAACCTCGAAGCCGCCGACGAAATCGCCCGGCAATTGCGCCTGCGCAATATCGGCGGCCTGATCGTGCTCGACTTCATTGACATGAAATCCCGCCGCGACCAACAGCAGGTTTACCAGCGCATGAAGGAAGCGCTGCACCGCGACAAGGCCAAAACTCACGTCTTGCCCATCTCGCAGCTCGGGTTGATGGAAATGACCCGCCAGCGCCACTCCGAAAGCGTCAACGCCGCCGTCTATGACGACTGCCCCTACTGCAAAGGCCGAGGCAAGGTCAAGAGCGCCCTGACCATGAGCGTCGAAATCCAGCGCAAGCTGAGCGAAATCCTCAAAAAACGCCCGCGCGACGAGTCGGACTTCCAACTGCGCATCGCGGTGCATCCCACCATCCTCGAACGGCTCCGCACGGAAGACGAAAAACACCTCATCGAAATGGAGAAACGCTACTTCGGCAAACTCTCCTTCCGTGCCGACCCGGGCCTCCACGCCGAACAGTTCAAAATCGTCAACGTCGCCAACAACGAGGAACTGGGCAACGCCAGCAAGTAAACCGGCGCAAAAACTTAAAGCACGAAGAGCCCCGCCCCCGGCGGGGCTTTTCCTTTTCCGCCTCCCCCGGCCCTGGCAGCCTGCGCTTGCCCGCAATATCAGCCGCAGGGCTCTTTCCCCTCAAAACCGGGTAGTCCTCAACCCAACTGTGCCAATTTGGCACAGTTCAGCCCCCCAAACAGCGCCCTGCCATGCTCTTTGGCAAAGCTCGCCAGGGCTCCTTGAGAGGCGGAAACAGGCCCCCATTCCCGCCAACCCTCCCGGCTATCCCCCTATCAATATCCCCATAGCCGATACCCCCATTTCCTGCATTTTCCGTTATTTCACCCTCCCAAAGCGCCGTGTACAAGGGGTGTACAAGGGATGCCCATCGGGTGTACCAGCTAAAATCCTATGAACTCCCGGTGAGCATCCCTTGTACACCCCTTGTACACGGCCTGGGGGCAGGGTGAATCCAAGGGACGTTCAGGGTGTGTCGAAACTGACAGAATCCCGGTTTTGGACCTATTTTATCCCTCTCCTTGCCTAAATCCTTGATTTTACCGGCGAAAGACCTGGGATTCAGCAATCATGCCCCTGAATTGGCGAAACCAGGAGTTCGCCGAGGCTGCGGCTTGGATGGTAAGGCCCGCCCGGACTCCACTGAAACACGGGCGGGCGGCTGAACTCCCCAACTGAATCGTTATGGCCTAAACCAGGTTCCGCGGCCCCGTTCGCTTGGGCGGCGGCCGAACTTCCCGGATGAATTAGAAAAGCACTGGTGGTGAGCCGGTCTGGCAGCCGAAATTAAGGGCCGAGGCGTAAGGATTGTCATGGGGGTCAGAGAGGACGAGATGACACCCCTGACACCGCGAGATGATTTTCTCCCTCTCGTTGATCCCACTGACCTGGCGATCTTTTCTTCTCAGGGCAATAAGGTGTCAGCGCAAAGCCAGCCGCTGCAAGATCGCGACGCCAGGCGGGGGTGCTCGCGGCGGCCTCGGGACAAAGGCGCGGAGAATTTCATGGACTTGAAGCCGCCGGCAAGTAAAGTTGCCATAGACGGGAACCTATATGCCAATACCCGCACGCTCTCGTTTGCAGCAAGTCCCGATCCGCGAGGGCTGGCCCGCTGAACCGCAAGGTTTTACCCCTTGGCTCGCATCGCCGGAGAACCTTCCGCTCCTTGGCGCGGCTATTGGGCTGCGCCTTGAACTTCAGTCCCCCCGAAGAAGCGGTCGGAGACTTCCGCGCCGACATCGTGTGCAAGACTATTCCTGAGGGCGAGCTGGTTCTGATTGAGAATCAGTTTGGTCAAACCGGCCACACGCACCTCGGCCAAATTCTGACATACGCCGCCGGTCTGGAAGCGGTCACGGGCAACGCCTTCGTGCCAAAGACGCAGGAACTCTTCTACCACGATGCCGACGGCAATTTAACCAATGACGGCCGCTGGACCTATACGTGGGATGCCGAGAACCGGCTGGTGAAGATGACGCCCAATACCGGCCTCGGCCCGCAAATCTCGCTTGAGTTCGAATACGACTGGCAAAGCCGCCGCATCCGCAAGCAGGTCTGGCCCAACAGCAATTGGAGCGGAACCCCGACCAACGACGTAAAGTTCCTCTACGACGGCTGGAACCTCTTGACGGAGTTCAATGCCACCAACAACGCCCTCCTTCGCTCCCACGTCTGGGGCCGCGACCTTTCCGGCACCATCCAAGGTGCTGGCGGTGTAGGAGGCTTGCTGTTTCTGCGAGACGCCGGTTCTGCTATCGGCTATTCGGCCCCCGCATTCGATGGCAACGGAACCGTGATGGCCCTGGTCAGCCTGTCCGGCGGCACCAACTGCGCCACTTACGAATACGGTCCCTTCGGCGAACTACTCCGCGCCACCGGCCCCATGGTCAAGGCCAATCCCTTCCGGTTCTCGACCAAGTTCCAGGATGATGAAACCGACTTGGTTTACTACGGCTATCGGTATTACAATTCCAGCACGGGAAGGTGGCTCAGTAGAGATCCCACCGGGGAAAGGGGCGGTGTGAACTTGTATGGGTTTGTCCGCAACACTCCGCTCAACCTTTTTGACTATTTGGGACTGGATGCTTCGGACAAGCCGTGTTGCGACCACCCATGCGATAAGGAGGGAGCAACGGAGCTGACTGGAGAATACGCCTCGGTGTTGCTCCCAGGTGAACAGAATATTGGTGATCCCAACGTCGTTGATGAAATGAGCAAGAAAATTAAGAAGGCGCTGTGGGCCTGCAAGCGGCAAGGAAGCTATGTTGGTCAAGTGGGAGGTGTCGTGTTGGCCATCACAACAAAGACCGCAAAGGATCTCGGGGAGTACCAGAATGGCATCAAGCTGTACACCGTCTTGGCATATCGGATATGCATGAAAGGGCATTGCGGTGGACTCGGCGGAAAGATCAAGCAGCTTCGCGGGACGTGCAGCCAGTACCACTGGTCACCGGGGAATACTGAACCGAGACAGTGCAAACCGACAGGTGCAGAAGCTCATCCGCTGAATCCATCCGCATTCCAAGACCGTGCTACAGCGGAGGGAGCAGCGCCGAGGTGTCAAACAGAGCATGCCGATGAATTTGAGCATCCAGAAAAGTACATTAACAAGTAGGAGGGCGATCGGCATCACGGCTATTCTCAGCGCCTGTGTCGTCATCTTGGCGTTCAACGCTTGCCGACCGTCTCCGTCCGAGCGTTTGGTGCAGGATATCGACCACCAGATGCAGGACGCCTACGGGTGCTATACGAGCCGGCCGTTCGGTGAAGTCACAAACACACTGATTCGCTACATTGGCTTTCTGGAAAGAACCGAGCACAGGGTGGAGACATATCGTGACGTTGACCTGTTGCTCTACATTGCGCGGGTAAAGCTTGGCTACATGCTGCTGTGTGCGGGCCAAGTGGATTCGGCTTATGCAGAACTGTCGCTCGCTCACGAGCGACACAAGCGCGTGCAGGAGAAAGCAAGGATGGACGCCGTGCCACGTTCTGAATTCGTTGCCTTTGTGATTGCTGGTGTGGAGAAGCTGGACGCCAAGACTGGCGCGGCATGGAAATCTGAATACTCGTTAAAACCGGATGTCGTAAAAGCTGTGAATGCTTTATTCGCCTCCAACGCTATTGTGTGCCGCTGCAAGGAAGAAACTGAACGCCCGGCTGTCCCGCCAAAAGGTGTAAGGAATCTGGCGGCGCTCAGGCTGCGCCGGAGTTGGTCGACCACCCGCGCCTGCTGCGCATCTTAGGTGCTGCGAAGTTTAGGTTGAATGTTTCGCTGGTTTGAGTTGAAATGGGCAAGAAGCACTCACGCATGAAGTTGTTGAACCAATCCACCAGCCGCACCGTGCCGGGCGGCGTGGGCGGGTTGCTGGCCATCACCGACGCCTGCCAGGGTTCGCACTTTTGCGCGTATGATGGGAATGGGAATGTGACCGCCTTGGTGAAAGCAGATGGCTCTGGGCTGACCGCGCAATACGAATACGGCCCCTTCGGGGAGGTCCTCCGCGCGACTGGGCCGATGGCCAAAGCCAATCTCTTCCGGTTCTCCACCAAGTATCAAGACGGCGAAACGGACCTGCTGTATTACGGTTATCGGTATTACAACGCGAGCACGGGACGGTGGTTATCCAGAGACCCGATCGGAGATTTTGCATTCCTTAAATCACGCAAGCCAAACCTCAGCCAAACGTTCCTACAACCGGTTTCCACGGCTTCGTGGCTGCCAAGGAAATCGGGCTCATCCGAGAAGTTTGTCCTTTTGGGGGGACCGGGCTGCCTGGAAGGGTGAGCGCAGAAAGAAGCTCCAGAGAGCCAGCCCCCAGCCTGGGCCATCTCGGACCCGCCATTCTGCCCCAGTCCGTTGCCGCTACCCGCCCTCGCCGCCCGCGAGTGGATAGCCTGTGGCAAGCCCGATATATGCATATAGAGCGTTAACGTTAATGGCACCTGGGCGGCGGCGGGGCGGCGAACCCGGGCTTTCCGGGCAACAGGGGTGGGCTTTGAGTCGTTTCAGGCGGCGCACGGCGGCTTGGGGGGGCCGATTCCACGCTCCGAGTCGCCAGGGACAGTGCGTTCGGGCGGTGCTCCCAGGCGGACATCAGTGCGTCCCGGCAACCCGAAATATCCTGCCATGCCCAAACTTCCCGGATGAACCCGAAATTGGAAGCTCGCCCTCCCCGGTTTTGCGGAACCGGAAGAAACCGGGGCGCCCCCAGGGATGAAGGCATGAAACCGGGGCTCAAGAAGCATTTGCGTTAATATGCCAAAAGGTTAGAATGGGCGACTGATTAAGACTGATGCGACAGTTCGTCACCATAGCGTCCAACGGGTTTATGGAGCTGGTCCGGCAGCCGATTTTTCTGCTGCTGATGACCTGTTCGGCGGCCTTTGAGATCTTCCTGGCGACGCCCTACTATTTTGCGTTTGGGGACGAACCACGGCTGGTCAAGAACAGCACGCTGGCGGTGATGCTGCTGGCGGGGTTGCTGGGGGCGGTGTTGAGCGCCTCGGCTTCGCTGGCGCGGGAGATTCACACGGGCACGGCGCTGGCGGTGCTGTCCAAGCCCGTGCGGCGGGCGCAGTTTTTGCTGGCGAAGTATGTGGGTCTGGCGGCGGCGCTGGCGGTGCTGACGTATGTGAACCTGGTGGCGGCGTTGATTGCCAGCCGGATGACGTTTGACAGCTATGGCAAAACTGACCTGTCGGCGGTCGGCATCTTCGCCGCCGGGGTGGTGGCCGCCTACGCGGTGGGGGGCTTCAGCAATTTCTTCCTGCGCCGGCCTTTTGTGAGCGATGCTGTTTTTGCGCTGCTGATCACGGTCACGCTGGCGGCGTTTGTGATCTTTCAGTTCACGACCCAACTGCGGTCCGTGAACGAGCCGGGCTCGGTGGACTGGCGGCTGGTGCCGGCGGGGCTGCTGATTCTCTTTGCGCTTTGGATTTTGGCGAGCCTGGCGCTGGCCTGCTCGACGCGGCTGGACATGGTGCCCACGCTGGCGATTTGCACCGCGGCCTTTCTCCTGGGGCTCATGTCGGATTACCTGTTTGGCCGGCGGGCGGAACCGGTCTGGCGGCGCGACCTGGCGGCCGAGCTCCACAGCGGCCGCTGGACGGAGAAACAAAAGGTGTTATTGCGGGAGACCGTAGCCAAGTATGACGTGGATCACAATGACCAGCTCGATTTGGCGGAGCGGAAGCGAATCAGCCAGCCGGACCGGGCGCGCCTGCGGCAGGCCGGGCTGGGGGGGGCATGGTGGGCGTCGGTGCTTTACACGGCGACGCCAAACTGGCAGCTTTTCTGGCTGGCGGATGCCTTGACCGAGGGCAAAAGCACCTTTCACTGGGGCTATGCCGGCAAGGCGTTCGCTTACATGGCCGCCTATGTGGGCGCCGCGCTGGTATTGGCGGTCCTGTTATTTGAGCAACGCGAATTGAGTTAATTCTTCATGGATAAGACCCTACAGAGGAACGGGCTGATCAACCTGCTGGCCTTGATCGTGACGGGGGCCGCGGGAGTGCTGGCGGCGCGGTATGCCGGCTCGCTGGCGGGGCAGGTGGGCGCGCTGTATCTGGGCCTGGGGGCGCTGGTGGCGCTGGTCAGTTGGTTCCAGATGCGGCTCGAGGAGCGGGAGCGGCTGGAGAAACTCGAGTTGGACGAACTGGCCCGGACCCGCAGCGCGTCGGCCATGTTTGAGGCCAAGACGGCGGAACTGTTTCCGGCGCAGCGTGCGCGCGAGCAGTTCGAGCGGTTCTTCGTGCCGGCGTTCACGGCGGTCCTGTTTGCGGCGCAGGCCGGCGGGGCTTATTTCCTGTGGCGCTGGCTGTCGCGCAGCACCACGAAAATCGAGCTCAAGGAGCCGATTGCCGGGCTGGCCTTGTTTGGCCTCTTCGCGCTAATCCTGTTCCTGCTGGGCCGGTTTTCCGCCACGGTCGCCCGCCTGCAGCGTCACCGCCTGTTGCGGCCGGGGGCCAGTTATTTGCTTTGCAACGCGGTGCTGTGCCTGGTGGTGGCGCTGGGCATTGTCGGCGTTTGGGCCGGGTTTGCGCAGACGGATTTCTATGTCGCCCGCGCCCTGTGCGGGTTGCTGGGGCTGATCGCGCTGGAAACCCTGGTGCAACTGGTGCTGGAAATCTACCGTCCCCGGGTCCGGGGCAAAGTCGGGCAGCCGCTTTATGAAAGCCGGCTGGTGGGGTTGCTGGGGCAGCCGGAGGGGCTGGTGACCACCGCCGCGCAGGCGATGGATTACCAATTCGGGTTCAAGGTTTCCGAAACCTGGTTCTACCGCTTCTTTGAGCGGGCGCTGGGCTGGCTCATTCTGCTGCAAGTGGGGGCGCTGCTGCTGTCCACGTGCGTGGTGTTTATCGAGGCGGGGGAGCAGGGATTGCTCGAGCGCTTCGGCCGGCGGGTGGAGAGCCGCTCCCCGCTGGAACCCGGCGCGCACTTTAAATGGCCGTGGCCCATTGACCGGGTTTACCGCTTTCAGACCGAGCGCATTCAGAGCCTGACCATCGGTTCCCTGCCCGACCCGGCGAAGGAAAATTCCCGGTTTGTCTTGTGGGGCCAGGGGCACTCGGTGGAAACGAACTTTCTGGTGGCCAACCGGGAGCAGCTTTCGCATACCGCCGTCACCCCGGCCGTCGGCAAGCGCACGCCGCCGGTGAGCCTGCTAACCGTCAGCGTGCCGATCTATTACCAGATCACCAACCTGGTGGATTGGGCCTACCGCAACGAAGACGCCCCCGCGCTGCTGGAGCATCTGAGCACGCGCGAGGTGCTGCGCTACCTGGTGGGCGTGGATATGGGCGACATTATGTCGCAGGGCCGCGGCCCGGCGGCCCAGGACCTGAACGAACGCATCCAGGCCGCCGCCAACGAACGCGGGCTTGGCGTCCGGATTATCGCGGTGGCGCTGGGCGATTTGCATCCGCCCATCAAAGTGGCGCCGGAGTATGAGAAAGTCGTCGCCGCCAGCCAGACGAAGCAGGCGAAGATTCTGGCCGCGCGCGCGGACGACATCCGGACCAACGCCCTGACGCGGGGGCAAACCGTCAGCCTGACCAACCAGGCCAGCGCCGAGCGCTGGGCGCGCGAAATCCGCGCGCTGGCCCAGGCGGCGCTGTTCACCAACCAGATTCCCGCGTTTGAAGCGGCGCCGTCGGTTTACACCGAGCGGGCTTACTTGCAGACGTTCGTCCGTGCCACGGCCCCCGCGCGGAAATACCTTTTGCTGACCACGAACACGCAGGACGTGATTACCTTTGATTTGCAGGAATCCATCGCGCAGAGCTTGCTGAACCTGAGCGTGCCCGCGCCCAAAACCCAGTAATTTTCATGAAACGCAATCCTTTGACCCTCGTTATCGGCCTGGTGTTGATCCTGATCTTCGGGCTGCTGCTGTTCACCTTTCAGGTGCGCACGACCGAAGTTGCCGTCGTGACCACCTTCGGCAAGCCCACGCGCCCCCTGACCGAGCCCAACTTGTATCTGAAGTGGCCCTGGCCTATTCAAAAGGTCTGGTCTTTTGACAAGCGCGTCCAGAACTTCGAGGATCGGCTCACCGAGGGGTTGACCCAGGACAATTTCAACCTCCTGACCTCGGTTTATGTGGGCTGGCAGGTGTCAGACCCGGCGGCTTTCTTCCCCCGGTTCGCCGACAGCGCCAACCCGATTGGGGCGGCCGAAACGCTCCTGGACCAGTGGCTGGGCAACGCCAAGACCGCGGTCGTCGGCCGGCATCCGCTGGCGGACTTTGTTTCGACCAGCGATGGCGGCGCCAGCTTTGTCGCCATTGAAAACGAGATCCTGGCGGCCATCCAATCCCAACTCCGCACCAATAACCTGGGACTGGAGATCGTCTTCCTGGGCTTTAAACGGCTGCAACTGCCGGAGAGCGTGACCCAGTCCGTCTTCGAGCGCATGACCTCGGAGCGGCAGGTCCTTGCCGATCGCTTTCAATACGAGGGCGAAGCCGAAGCCCAGCGCATCCGCTCGGATGCCGATCGGCGGGCGGCGGAGATGCTGGCCGACGCGGAAGGGCAGGCGACGGAAATCAAGGGCAAGGGCGAGGCGGAGGCCGCCAAGTCCCTGAAGGTCTTCCAGCAAAACCCCAACCTGGCCCGGTTCATCTTCCGCCTGTCGGCCCTGGAAGATTCGCTGAAGGAGCGCTCGGTGCTTATCTTTGATCAGCATACGCCGCCGTTTGACCTGTTCCGGGGCGCCGCGACCAACCTGCTCCAACCATGACCCGGCCATGAATCCGCACGCTCATTCCCACGACCGGCCGCCGGAGCCCGCCCCGCCGCCGGAAATGCCGCTGGATGCCGGAGCGCAGGCGCTGGCGGAAGCCCTGCGCAGCAGCTTTGTCATCGTCAAAGTGGTGATGGTGCTGCTGGTGCTGCTCTTCCTTGCGTCCGGCTTCTTCACGGTGGGTCCCCAGGAACGGGCGATCATTCTGCGCTTTGGCAAGGCCCGGGGCGAAGGCGAAAAAGCCTTGCTCGGCCCGGGGCTGCACTGGTCGTTCCCCTATCCCATAGACGAAAGCATCAAGGTCTCGATCTCCGGTTTGCAGCAGGTCAGCTCGACCGTGGGCTGGTACGCGGTGACCCCCGAGCAGTTGCTGGCGGGCATCGAACCGCCGGCGGGCGCCACGCTCAACCCCATCGTGGATGGCTACGTGCTGACCGCGGACACCAATATCATTCACAGCCGCGCCACGCTGACTTATCGCATCAAGGACCCGATTCAGTACGTCTTTGGCTTCGTCGCCGCCTCGAACGCGGTTCAGAGCGCGTTGGACAATGGCCTGCTCTATGCGGCGGCCCGGTTCAGCGTGGACGATATCCTCACCCGGGATATTGCCAGCTTCCAGGAAATGGCGCGCCGGCGAACCACGCAACTGCTGGAACTCCAGGAGTTGGGGGTGGTGGTCGAGCAATGCGTGGTGCAAAGCGTGCCGCCCCGCCAGTTGAAAGACGCCTTCGCCAATGTGCTCAAGGCCGAAGTCATGCGCAGCAAGCTGCTTAACGAGGCGCGCACCTACGAAAACCAGGTCACCAACAAGGCCGGCGCCAACGCCGAGTCCCTGGTCAACCTGGCCCAATCCGACCGCGCCCGCCTCGTGAGCGATACTTCAGCCCAGGCGGAACGCTTCCAGGAGATTCTGGCCCAGTACCGCCGGCACCCCGCCCTGTTCGAGGAGCAGCGCCTGACCGAAACGCTTGGCCGGGTGCTCACCAACGTGCAGGATAAAATCTTCCTGGCCGAGGGGGCCGCGGGCAAACCCAAAGAATTGCGGCTGCTGCTAAACCGCGAGGTTCCCAAACCCAAACCGGAGGAGGCCAAGCCATGAGTGGCGCGGCCCGCCGCCTCCGGCGTTGCTTTCGTTAATGCCATGCAAATCACTTCTCTCCTGAGCCGGCACGAGCACGATGAATCGTGCGCGACATGCGGCCACCACCATGAGCATACCCCGGTGCGGCTCTGGCAGACGCTGGTCGGGCTCGTCTTCGTATTCAACGCGTTTCTGGTGGATTGGTTCTTCGCGCAGGGGCATACGGTTGCCAGCGCCAGCGGTTTGATTGGCGCCGTCATTCTGGGCTACCCCATCGTCCTGACCGCCATCAAGGACCTCCGCGGCGGCATCCTGAGCATCAACGAACTGGTCGCCATTGCCGTGCTGGCCGCGTTCGCCACCGGCGAATACAAGACGGCGGGAGTGGTGGCCTTTTTCATGTTGATGGGCGAGATCATTGAAACCCGCACCGCCGAAGGCGCCCGCGCCTCCATTGAGCATCTCATCAAGCTGACGCCCACCAAGGCCCGCCGCATCACCCCGCAGGGCGAGGAGGAGGTCGCCGCCAAAGACCTGGCCATCGGCGACGTCATCCGCATCCGCCCCGGCGATAACGTGGCGGCCGACGGCGTCATCCTCCGGGGGCAGGGCTCGTTCAACCAGGCCACCATCACCGGCGAATCGCTGCCCGCCGACAAGAAACCGGGCGACGAAGTCTTTGCCGGCACCCAGAACCTGACCGGCGTTCTGGAGATCAAGGTGAACCGGGCGGGCACCGACACAACCCTGGGCCGCGTGCGCGAGCTGATTCTGGCGGCGGAAAAAACCAAGCTCCCGATTATGAAGATTGTGGACCAGTACATGGGGTTTTACACCCCGCTGGTACTGGTCATTGCGGCGCTGGTCTGGGCCTTCACGCGTAATCTGGACAACGTCATCTCCGTAATCATTTTCGGGTGCCCCTGCGCTTTCATTCTGGCGACGCCGACCGCGATGGTGGCCGCACTCTCGGCGGCGGCGCGGCTGGGCATCCTGATCAAGAACGTGGCCGATATCGAGCTGGCGGCCAAACTCAATGCCTTTGTTTTCGATAAGACCGGCACGCTGACAACCGGCGAACTGGCTGTGAGCCGACTGGCGCCGTTGGACGGGGTCACGCCGGCCGAGTTGCTGCGCGTGGCGGCGTCCGCCGAACGCTACAGCAATCACCCCACCGCCAAGGCGCTGATGCAGTTGGCCGTCGAGGCGAGCGTGCCGCTGACCGAGCCCAAAGATTTTGCGGAAACCGCCGGGCGCGGCATCAAGGCCCGCGTCGGCGACGCGCAAGTATTGGTCGGGCGGGCGCAATGGCTGCACGATAATGGCGTGAAGGGTGATTTTCTCCAATCGGTGGACCTCAATGAAACCGAAGGCTGGAGCCTTATTTTCGTGGCGCGCGATGGCCGGTGCATCGGGTGGGTGGGATTGCAGGATCAGACGCGCGCGGAGGCGCGTGAGTCGCTGCAGGAACTGAAGGCCAGCGGCGTGCGGCGCATTGCCATGATTTCCGGCGACCGGCAGCCCGTGGCCCTTCGCGTGGGGCGTGAAATTGGCTGCGAGGAGGTTCGGGGCGAGTGCCTGCCGCAGAACAAGGTGGATTTCGTTCGCAGCATCAAGGCCAAGGGCTATCAGGTGGCGGTGGTCGGCGACGGCGTCAACGATGCCCCCGCGCTGGCCGCCGGCGATATCGGTATCGCCATGGGCGCGGCGGGCAGCGAAGTGGCCATTCATAGCGCCACCATCGCGCTAATGAACAACGACCTCCGCCGGCTGCCGTTTCTGGTGAAACTCTCGCGCAGCACCCGCGCCGTCATCAATCAGAACTTCCTGTTCGGCGCGGTGTTCATTATTGGCGGCATGGCGCTCTCGGCGATGAACTACGTGCCGCCCGTGCTGGCCGCGGCAATGCATACGGCTGGCTCCCTGATCGTGGTCTTCAACAGCGCGCGCCTCGTGCGCAAGGGCGAGGAGCTCGAGCATTACCAGCCCGAACCCGCCGCGCCGGGACCAAAGCAACCGGCCGCACCCGGCACCCGCCCGGGGCTGGCGCCTCAAATGGCGTGAAGCGGTGGAGTTGGCGGTTCGGGAGCCGTAGCCCGAGGTAATTGGCATGAGCACGACCATAGCAGACCCTGGCCCGCGGCCAGCCACCGGCGAGGTGGTGGTTTCCATCCGCGGCCTGACCAAGGTCTTCAAAGATTTCTGGGGCCGGCCCAAGGCCCGCGCCGTGGACAATGTTGATTTCGATGTGCGGCGCGGAGAAGTCTTTGGCTTGCTGGGACCCAACGGCTCCGGCAAGTCCACCACCGTAAAGCTGATTCTGGGTTTGCTCCATCCCACCAAAGGACACCTTGAAGTCTTCGGACACTCCCCCAGCCACGTGGCGACCAAGGCTCGCATCGGCTACCTGCCGGAGGAATCGTATCTTTATCGCTACCTCAATTCCGGCGAGACGCTGGACTTCTTCGGCAACCTCTTTTGCCTGCCCCGCCATGATCGCCACGACCGGACGGAACAGTTGCTGGAAATGGTGGGCTTGAGCCAGGCCCGGCTGCGGGCGGTGGGCGAGTTCTCCAAGGGCATGCAGCGGCGCATCGGCCTGGCGCAGGCGCTCATCAATGACCCCGATCTGGTGATCCTTGATGAGCCGACTTCCGGGCTCGATCCCATCGGTTGCCGCGAAGTCAAAGATTTGATCCTGGCCCTGGCGCGCCGCGGCAAGACCGTCCTTCTCAGCAGCCATCTGCTGGCGGACGTGGAGGATGTTTGCGACCGGGTGGTCATTTATTATGGCGGCAGGATTCAGGCGATGGGCTCGCTGAAGGAGTTGCTGGCCGCGCCGGATGCGATTCGCCTCACCTTGCCCGCTCTGCCCCGCGAAACCCTCGAGCGCGTGCTCGCCTTCATCCGCCAGGACGTGGCGGAATCCCGGATCAGCATTGATACGCCGACGCAAAATCTCGAACGCTACTTCCTCGAAGTGGTGCAAAACGCGCGGCTGGCGGAGGCCGAAACTTCCGGCGCCGTATCCGGCGCACGGGTGGCCGCTTACCTGCGCGGCGAGGCTGAAGCCGCGCCTGCGTCGGACAAAATCCTGGAACGGCTTGCCGCGCCGCCGCCGGCCCGGCCCGCGCCCACTCCGGCGCCGAAACCCGACGAAACCGTGGACCGGCAAAAACTGGAAGCCCTGATCAAGCCGTCGGAACCCGCGGCTCCGCCGCCGCCTCCGCCGGCAGCGGAAAAGCCGTCCACCACGGAAGAGCTGCGTCAAGCCAATGAAAAACTGGCGTCCCTGGTGCGAAAACAGAAAGAATAATTGCGGGCCGCCGCCGCGGCTTTCTTGATTCATGCAGCCCCTGCTGGCCATTGCTCGATTGACCTGGAAAGCCGCATTCCGGTTCCGGCTTTTTCTGGTCGTGGCCGGCTTGCTGCTGGGTTCGGTGGTGGGGCTGCCTTTGTTGATCAAGGATGATGGCACCGCGCGCGGATTCACGCAAATCCTTCTGACTTACACGCTCAGCTCGATTACCGCGCTGCTCGGGCTTTCCACGCTCTGGCTGGCCTGCGGCACCCTGGCGCGGGATGTTGAGGAATGCACGCTGCAAGTCGTCGCCACCAAACCGGTTGCGCGGTGGCAAATCTGGCTGGGCAAGTGGCTGGGAATCATGTCCTTGAACGCCGCCCTGCTGGCCCTGTCCGGCGCCAGCGTCTATGGCCTGCTGCAATGGCGCGCCACCCGGCTGCCGGTGGACGAGCAGAAAATCCTTCGCCACGAGGTTCTGGTGGCGCGCGGCTCGATCAAACCCCCGAGCTTTGACCGGCAAATTGCGCAGGAGGCGGATCGGTTGCTCCGGGAACGACGGCAGAAGTACCCCGATATTCTGGCCAATATTTCCGAAGCGCGCAAACAGATCCTGGAACAAGTCAAAGCCGGATATGAGGTGGTGCCGCCGGGGTATATGCACATTTGGGAGGTGGACCTCGGCAATGCCGGACGCATAGCGCCCGGCCAGATGGTTCACTTGCGGATCAAATTCAACGCCGCAAACAAGAGCGCTTCCGGAACTTTCGAGGGGCGATGGTTGGTGGGAGTGCCGCGAAAGACCTCACTATGGCACAGTGACGCCATGAGTTTGGCGCCGGATACTTTCCATGAGTTCGAGGTCCCCGCATACTATGACGAACAGGGCATATTGACGGTAAGTTTTGTGAACCTGAACGAAACGGCGCTGCTGTTCCCGCTCGAGGATGGCCTGGAGGTGCTCTATCGCCAGGGCGGATTTGGCCTAAACTACGCGCGCGGGCTGGGAATCATCTTTTGCTGGATGGCATTGCTGGCCACCCTGGGATTGGCCTCAGCCAGCCTGCTTTCCTTCCCGGTAGCGGCGTTCTTTTCGCTGGCCATCCTGACCCTGGCGCTATCCAGCGGAACCATCGCCAGCACGGTAGAGGAGGGGACCCTGGGAGGTTTTGATTCGGAGCATGGCCAGGCGGGGCACTCTTCCGTTGATGTGGTGGCCATCCCGGTCTTTCGGACCGTGCTGGCAGCAATCAACCTGGC
The DNA here is from genome assembly GCA_012517205.1 of Verrucomicrobiota bacterium. GTDB lineage: Bacteria > Verrucomicrobiota > Verrucomicrobiia > Limisphaerales > UBA8199 > UBA8199. The sequence continues at coordinate 25,130 of JAAYVL010000098.1, read as the reverse complement.
CAAGGATTTTTCCCCCATTGACTCGCTCAGCACAGGCCGGAGCGTCGCCTGGGGCGAGCTTGGCCGGGCGTTTGGGCAAATCGTGCTGTTGCTCAGTGGAAGCATCGGTTTGATTGGAATCCTGATCTTTACCCGGCGCGAACTGGCGGCCGCCCAAACCCAATGAGCTTCCCGCTCAAAAGGATTCTCCTGTTATTGCTTGCCGCCGCGCTGTTGGCGGGCGCCGGCTGGACGCAACGGCTGATCAACCACGACCGCGATCTGCTGGGTCTGACTCAAGTGCAGCCACTCGAAAACGCGCCGCCCGTGCTCGCCTTCACCACGGTTGCGCTGGGCGGCTTCCGAGGGTTGATTTCCAACGCACTGTGGATGCGCGCCACCGATTTGCAGGACCAGGACAAGTTCTTTGAGATGGCGCAACTGGCGGACTGGATCACCAAGCTCGAACCGCATTTCGTTCACGTCTGGCTCGTGCAGGCTTGGAATATGGCCTACAACATCTCGGTCAAGTTCAAGGAAACCAGCCCGGGCCAGTTTCCCGATCGGTGGCGTTGGGTCAAGGCCGGCATCGAACTGCTGCGCGACGATGGTTTGCGCTTTAACCCCAACGAAACGCTGCTCTACCGCGAGTTGGGATGGTTCTTCCAGCATAAGCTCGGCCACAACCTCGATGACGCGAGCTCGTATTACAAACAGCAGTGGGCCGATGAAATGGCCCGGGTTTTCGACAAGAAAACGCCTAATCTCGACGAGTTGATCCATCCGCAAACCGCAGAAGCGCAAGCCCGAGCCAAACTCCTGCGCGAGACCTACAAAATGGACCCGGAGTTCATGAAGACCGTGGACGAGCAATACGGGCCGCTGGAGTGGCGCTTGCCGGAGGCGCATGCGGTTTATTGGGCGGCGCTGGGATTGCAAAAGGCCCGGGAGAACCCGACCCGAATCAAGGAAGACGACCTGATCACCCTGCGCCGGGTCATTTACCAGTCAATGCTGCTGAGTTTTCACCGCGGACGGCTGATTTTGAATCCCTTTGCGCAGGCCTACGAGTTTGGCCCCAACCTGGCGATTATTCCCAAGGTGAATTTTGCCTACGAGCAAGCCGCCGAGGAGGACCAGCAGAACCGCGAGCATATTAAAAAGGCGCACCGCAATTTCCTGCGCGATGCCGTTTACTTCCTTTATACCTATAATCGGCTGGCCGACGCGGCTCATTGGTACAAATACCTGTCCACCCAGTATCCGAATAAACCGCTGCTCGAGGGCAAACCCGATTCCTTGCCTGCCACCCTGACGCTTGACCAGTATGCCGTGGCGCGCGTGCAAGAAGATGTGAGCGACAGCGGCGGCCGCGATCGTACCCAGGGGATTGTGGAAGGATTGCTGGTGAGTTCCTATCGCAGCCTGGCGCTGGGTGAAGACGGCCCGGCGGCTGGCTTTCGATTGCTGGCGCAACGCGTTTGGGAGGCTTACCAAAGCCAGATGCCCAAGCAACGACTGGCCGCGATTGGGCTGCGGCCCTTTGCGGAAACCGACCAGGAAATCCGAAAACTCATGCTCGATCCCCAGGGCGGCGAACCGGCAGAAGTGCGGGCAGTGCTGCGCTCCAAGTTGGGCGAACCGCCCGAGACCAATGCCGTGCCTGCCGGGACAAACGCACCACCAGAACCGGCTGTCCCCCGTTAAAGACTCGTCCGGGAAGCCTTCATTCCCTGCCTGTCGCGCAGGCTTCCATCTCCCCTATGGTACCTGCGGATAGCCCAGAGAACATTATTCCTTGGTTTTATCCGAAACAGCGGGTGCGCCGGCAAAGGAGGCGGGGATTCCGCCCGTCCCACGCCTATCCGCCCCTTTACGCCAGGATCCGGCGCCCTTCGTCCAGGAAAATACCCTTGAAATTCATTTCCAAGGCTTGCGGATTGCTGGCTTTGTTCAAGGCTTCTTGTTCGCTGATTTTTCCCTGCTTCACCAGATTGAACAGGGCCTGGTTGAAGTTGATCATGCCGTCTTCGGTGCCGGTCTCGATGGCGGCCGCCAACTTGTCCAGCCGGTTTTCCTCGATCAACTTTTTAACTGTGGGCGTGTTGATCATGATTTCAAGCGCCGGGGTCATGCCCCCAGCCAAAGTGGCTACCATCCGTTGGCAAATAACCGCCTGCATGGTCCCGGCAAGCTGACGGCGAATTTGCTCGCGTTCATCAGCTTTGAAGAAGTCAAGGATGCGGCTGATGGATTGCGAGGCATTGGTGGTGTGCAGGGTTGAGAGCACCAGATGGCCGGTATCCGCCGCGCTCATGGCGGAAGTGAAACTAACCGAATCCCGCATTTCGCCAACCATAATGATGTCCGGATCCTGCCGCAGCACATGCTTCAGGGCATGGTGAAAGGACAGCGTGTCCAACCCCACCTCGCGCTGTTCAATCACGCATTGATTATCTTCAAACACGTATTCGATCGGGTCTTCCAGGGTGATGATGTGCTTCTTGAAATTGGCGTTGATGTGCTCGATCATCGCGGCGAGCGTCGTGGACTTTCCGCAACCGGTGGACCCGGCCAACAAAACAATGCCCCGCGGAGATTCAGCGATCCGACGCACCTGTTCCAGGAGTCCCAACTCCTCGAAACTGGGAACCCGGGTCTTCACGTAGCGCATGGCCAGGCACCATTGGCCGCGCTGCTGAAATAGATTGGTGCGGAACCGCCCTATGCCCGCCACGTAGTACGAAAAGTCCGCCTCGCGTTCTTCCTCTACGCGCTTGCGCAAATGAGGCGGCGTAATCTGCTGCACCACATTGCCCATCCATTCCTCAGTCGGGAACGGGCATTCGATAGCGATGAGTTGGCGATTGATGCGAAAGATGACCGGGGTGCCAATCTTTAGATGAACATCCGAAGCTCCGCCGTCAACCGCCGTCTTCAAAATACGCTGAAATATTTCCACGCTTTTAAAATAACGAACAGGCTCGGAAAGCCAAGGACGAAAAGAACCGGGACCAGGTTTTGATCCGGCAAAACCAACGCCGCCTCACGCCGGTTGTTTTCAGGGCGCAGAGCAGCCAATTTTCTTCCGGGCGTCCAGATGTTCTCGCAATCCCGCTTTTCGATGGTTTTCCCGAATTGTATTTCGGCGTTTGATCGGGTGTATCCCGGAGGCCCCTGCCGATGGCTGCAGATTGGGTGGCGCCTATACGCCGCAGGCTCCAAACGCTATTTCCTCACAGCTTCCCAGCGCACTGATTGCGCAATCAGGACCTGGGGACTTCTTTCGAGGTGGCGGAGTGATTTTTTCTTTAACGAAATCAAAAACTATTGAAGGGAGCATAGACCATCGCGCTCAGGCGCGCTTGCGCCTGCCGCGATAGGCCGGTCAAAACCATTGAGACGTGATACCCGGTGTGTTTGTTGCCGGTGCAAGAAATAACGACGCCCGAGCAGCAGACCTTGTCGCCACCGGCGGACTGCAACGACATGGTCATCTCCCGCCATACCGCAAACGGTCGGGAACTGCGAAATTCAATACCGTTCTTGTGGGCAATGACCGCGTCAGGGGAAAGTGTCAAACACGTTTGCTCCGCCTCGACTTTCACTTCGGTGGCCGACCCGTTGTTGGCACTTCTTCTAGCACTCATACTGCAGTATTAGAATAGCACACCTAAACGAATCGTCAAATTAGCCAGCGATAGTCCGGAGACCGGCTGCTACCACTCAATAACAGCCGCACCCCACGTCAATCCTCCGCCGAAAGCCACCAGCAAAACCAAGTCGCCGCGCTGGATGCGCCCGGAAGCAACCGCCTCATCCAGGGCGATAACCACTGACGCGGCGGAAGTATTTCCGTATTTATGCAAATTAACAAAGAGCTGCTCCGGCTTGCCCCCGAGACGCTCTACGACTGCGTCAATAATGCGCCGATTCGCCTGGTGGGGAATAATGCACTTGATGCGTGAGATGTCTATTTCACAGCGGCGCAGCGCTTCTTCCGCGGCAGTCTCCATCGCCTGCACGGCGCTCTTGTAGGTTTCCCGGCCTTCCATCCGGAGGTAATGCATGCCCGCGGCGATGGATTCTGCGCTGGCCGGGCAGCGGCTGCCGCCGCCCGCCACGAAAAGCAGGTCCGCTTTTCGGCCATCAGCCCCCATTACCGCGGTCAACAGCCCATGCGAGTTGGGACGATTCTGCAGCACCACTGCGCCCGCGCCATCGCCGAATAAAACACAGGTATTGCGATCCTTCCAATCCACAATCGTGGAAAGTTTCTCCGCGCCAATGACCAAAACGGTGTCGTACGTGCGCGAGGTAATGAATTGTTGCGCAACTTCCAGGCCGTAAATAAACCCCGAACACGCGGCTTCCAGGTCGAACGCCGCAGCGCGATGGGCCCCGATTTTTTGTTGCACCAGGCAGGCCGTCGCCGGAAACGGCATGTCCGGGGTTATCGTGGCCACAATGATTAACTCGACCTCCTCCGGGCTGACCCCGGCATGCTGCAACGCGCGGAGCGCTGCTTGCGCGCCCAGGTCGGAAGTAAACTCGTTGGGGCCGGCAATGCGCCGTTCCTTGATGCCCGTGCGCGTCGTGATCCACTCATCCGAAGTATCCACCATCTTCTCCAATTCGGCGTTGGTCAGAACTCGGGACGGAACGTAGGAGCCCACGCCCGTGATGGAGCAGGTGCGGCCCTGAAAATTATACTTGGCCCTTGGGTTTTTGAAAGAGGGAGGAGTTGACGGGTTCATTTAAAAATAGATCAGCCGATGATAAACCTTGACCAGGAGCGGCCCAGGCGGGCGGCATCCGGCGCAATCGCCATTAACGGCTGGAGGGTTGTGAAGGCGGCCGCCCGCCACTCGCTTCCTGATCGCTGAATTGGCATAATCGCGCTAGTTTTGCGCCTGGAGGACTGCGGCGGTTGCCTCATCGGCGGCCAGGCGCTCATTCACGCGCGCAATTTCGCGCGCAATGATCTGGTTCACATGATGCTGGACGTTCGTAGCCGTCACGCGGATGGCGCTGGCGATGGCGCGCTCGCGGGCGGAACCGTGGGCCTTCATGACCGTGCCGTTGAAGCCGAGCAGCGGCGCCCCGCCGGAGCCTTCGGGATCCATGCGACGCTTGATAGTGCGGAAGGCATTGTGCGCCAGCAAAGCGCCCAACTGACGCCGCGGATTCGCCGTCAACTCGCGTTTCAGCATGGCAAACATGGCCGAGGCCAGGCTCTCGCACGTTTTCAAAACAATGTTGCCCACAAAGCCATCACAGACAACCACATCCACCCGGTTATTGAATAAATCGTGCCCCTCCACGTTGCCGATGAAATTCAAATCCAGCAGTTTGCACAGCCGAAACGCCTCCCGCGTCAATTCGTTGCCTTTGCTGTCTTCGGTGCCAATGCTAAGGATGCCAACCCGGGGATTCTTATAGCCGAGAATCTCGCGCGCGTAGATGCTGCCCATCACCGCGTAATGGGCCAGGTGCAGGGGCTTGCATTCGATATTGGCGCCGGAATCCAGCAACACAAACGCATGTTCCGGCGTGGGAATAACCGTGGCAATGCCGCCCCGATCAACCCCGGGAATCCGGCCCAGCTTAAACGTCGCGGCGGCGAAAATGCCGCCCGTATTGCCGAGGGAAACGATCGCGTCAACCTTGCCCTCGCGGGCCAATTCGATCGCTCGGGCGATCGAGCAGTCCTTCTTCCGCCGCAATGCCGCGGCGGGCTTGTCGGCCATCGTAAGCACCTCGCTGGCATGCACCACCCGCACGCGATGGTCCCGAAAACCGCGCGGCGGCAAGGCCGCATGGATCTCGCTGCGATTGCCGACCAAATAAATGGCGGAAATGCTCGAATCCGCCTGCAAAGTCCGTTTGACGCCCGCGATGACGACCCCGCAACCGTGGTCGCCACCCATGACATCCACTGCAATTCGCATACTGAAGCCGAAAGCAGCGAAAACCCGGTTGGGGCGTAAAACCGGTCAGGCCCCGGCCGTCACCGTGATGACCTGGCGCCCCTTGTAATATCCGCAAGCAGGACAAACCCGATGCGGCACATAAGGAGCCGCGCATTGCGGACAGGTGCTGAGTTGCGGCAGAGTCATCGCGCTATTGTAAGCGCGGCGCATGCGTTGACGGCTGCGTGATGGCTTTCGTTTGGGTACACCCATAATTCTTTAAAATTTCAGTTTATCTAACTCGGCCCAGACCGACTGATCCCTTTCGCTTTCACCTGGGCGGCGGGTATTTTTTGCTTTGCCCCTGGATATTCCAGGCAACCCGCGGCACCCCGGGTCACACAAGGGATGCCGCGGGAACTCCAACAGCATGTCTTCTCGCACGAATGAAGTCAAGTCCACGCAATCGTTAACTACCGCCACGCAATCCTCCCCCTGCAACGGCAAATGGCAGGTCCATTCTTTCAATTCAAGCGGGTACTGAAAGGATTTGAGGCAGCGAACGCACTGGCACTCCAGTTTCAGGGATAAACGGCCCTGCGCCAGCACGCCATTCTCCAATTTTTGCACTTCCAGCGCGTAGTCCAATGGATGGGCCACCTGGATGACCTCGTCCCGCGTGTCAATATCCAGCTCGGCCACCGATAATTGGCCTTGCAGGCGCACGTTATGCGCCTCCAGGTGGCGCAGATTTACAACCAGCGGCATAAGCTCCTCGTCAGGCCGGCCGGGAACTGAATCGGGCGGCCAGGGCCTCCCGCACATGCGCCGGCACAAACGCGCTGACATCGCCGCCCAATTGCGCCATCTCCTTCACCAGCCGCGAGCTGAGAAAGGTATAAGTATCCTTCGGCATCATGAAGATGGTCTCGATCCGATCATTCAATTTGCGATTCATCAGGGCCAGTTGAAATTCAAACTCAAAATCCGAAACCGCGCGCAAGCCGCGCACCACGGCCTGGGCGGAGCGGCGCTCCGCGTAAGTCAACAGCAGGCTCTCAAACGAATCCACCTCCACGTTCGGCAGATGCTGCGTCGCGCGCACCACCATCCGCACGCGCTCTTCCAGCGAAAAGAGCGGGCGCTTGCTCTCACTCCTGGCCACCGCCACAATCACCTGGTCGAACAGCTTGGTCGCCCGCTGCAGCACATCCAGATGCCCATTGGTGACGGGGTCAAAACTTCCCGGATAAATCGCCGTACGCATCCCTCCTACTCTAGCATGCGCGCCGCAAATGACGAGCCGGAAATCCAACTTCCGCCGCGGCCCCGCCCCGCCAGCGACGCGTCCGCCGCCGCGCGGCGGCAGCCCGGCAAGCGGAATTAGGCGGAGGGATCCCGGCGCGCAAGGTCCGCCGCGGACGGGGCGGCCTCCCCGGAGCGCCAGGGGACTTCATAAACCTTAACCGGCGAGCGAAATCCTTTGAGGTCTTGCGGCGGCAATTCCGTGCAGGTGGCGGCCAGGGCGGGATCATCGCGCCGCAGATGTTCGTACGTGCATTGTCCAATAAAAATGCGGCCCTGCCCCGAGGCATTTTCCAGGCGGCTGGCCAGGTTAACCTCCCGGCCAAACACAGTGTAATTCTGCAGTTCGGCGGCGGATCCCATCAACCCGACGGTCGCCATTCCAGTGTTAATTCCCGTGCCCAGGAGCAGCCGGGGCAGCCGGGGTTTCTCCGCCAGCCCCGCGGAAGCGCGTTCGACATTCTCGCGCTCGCGCCGCGCGTTCTCCGCGGCGCGCTGCTGGTTCAACTGCTCGACCGCGCGCTGCATTTCGATGGCCGCCCGCACACACGCCAGCGCGTGCCGGGGATTGGGAGTGGGCGCTCCCCAAAACGCCATGACACAATCCCCGATGAACTTATCCAGCGTGCCATCATGCCGAATCACGGTATCGGCCACCAGGCCCAGATAAAGATTGATGGTGCTGAGCGTTTCCCGGGCCTGCTCGTCAAAGCAATCCTCGGCGGCCTGCCCGGTCAAGCCATGGCGGCGCACCAGGGCCGCCACGCGTTCCTGGCTCGAATCCGTCAACTCGGTAAACCCCCGCACGTCCGCAAAGAACACCGTGATTTCACGCCGCACCCCGCCCAGCGAAAAGCTTTCGGCCGCCAGCAGCTCATTAACGATCTTCGGCGATACGATTCGCGCGAAGATGGACCTCACCCGGCGGCGCTCGGCCTGCTCGAACACGACCCGCCAGGTGACCAGCCCCAGATGCGTCAGCAGCAGAGAACCCGCCACCGGCAGGACCAGGGGCAGCCAGTAGCAGGTCCGCGCGTACAGAACAAAGCCCAAACCAACATAAGCCGCTCCCAGCAAAACCAGCAGCGCCGACGCCACGAGCACGCGCATTTTCCAGGTCACCACCGCCGCCACCACGGCCAGCAAGGCCACCAGCGCCCACTCCACCCCCAACGGCGCCCGCCGGACGAATCGCCCGGTCAGAAGGGAGTTGGCCACATTCCAATGCTGGCTCGCCAGCAGGGTGTCCGCCTTGAGCGGCGTGGCGCCGCGGTCGGTCAAATCGTTGCCCGTGGCACTGGACCCCACCACCACCAGCTTGCCGCGCCAGTGGTTGTGCAACTCGTTCGTCCGCTGCTGCAAGCGCAGGCCGTCCTGCTGCAGGAGCGCTTGAATGGACTCCTGCGCCAGTTGCGGATGGTTGGGCGGCAAGGCCCAGTTGATGTAGAAATACCCGTCGGCATCCACCGGAATGTCCCGGCGAACACCGTGCGCGCCCTGCAAAGTTATCCGCCCCTGGTCGAGACGCACCTCGGCCCCGGCCAGGTCCAACCCCAGTTCCACCGCGGCCAGCACGATGCCCATGTGCCAGATGCGCTCCTCCGTGAACGGCTTGGCCCTGCGGGCGACCCCGGGCGGCAATTTATCGCCGGCAAAATCCGCCAAATCAAAACAGCCCTCCGCGTCCAGCGGCACCCGGATATCCTCCACGCCGGACCGCGGCAAAACCACCTGGCGGCCTTCCACCCGCGCCCGGCGCAAATCCACCCCAAACTCCGGGTCCGCCGCCACCTGTTGAAAGGCAAAGTGCCAATGCCGCCGGACGCGAAACGCCTGGGCGCGGCGCAAAACGCCCTCGGGATGGTCCTTATGCGTCGAGATGTCGCCCAGGGCCAGCGCATTGGTCTGAAACAGCGCCGGCAATGTCAAATCCTCGGGCAGCGCGAGAATGACATTGCCCGCCCGCCGCATCTGGAGCGCAAAGAATTCATCCGACTCCGGAAAGCTGCCGTCGGCCATTCGCACCGGCGGATGATCCGGGCGCAACTCGTGGAAAATCACATCGAGGGCCACCGCGCGCGCGCCTTGCGCCGCCAACTCCTGAACCAGGCGCCCATAAACCTGCCGGGGCCAGTACAGCCCATAATTATAGCCGAGCGTCGTGTTCGTGCGCACAAAGGCAATGCTGGCGTCATCAATGAAAACAAACCCCAGGTTGGTGGCCAGCGGCGCTGCGTGCCGCAGCGCGGCCCGCACCCGCAGGTCATAGGTCATCCGCTCCAGGCTTTCCAGAAAGTTAAACTGCCACCCCCGCACCAGGCTGATCAAAACAATGACGCCCAGGGTAATCAGGGCTGGAACACGCTTGATCGGCAACCGCTTCACTTCGGAGAAAAAAACAAAAAAACCAGAGCAACACAAGGCTGCTCTGGTTGATTAAAGCCCTCCCGGTTGCAACCGGGCCGCCGGCACTCTTAGTGGTGCCCGTGATGATGCCCGTGCCCCGGCTTCCAGCGCGACGGCGGCGGTGGCGGCGGCGGCGGCGGCGGACGCGGCGGCGGCGGCCGACCCGGCCAGCCGTGCATGCATTTCTCCATCCCGCTCTTGTTGATGTCCGCCAGCGGCTTCAGCGTATTGCTGGGCGCGTCATACTCCTGCAAGCTCATGACCACCTGGGTCTGCACCTGGCCATCGGCGCCGACATAGGCCAGCACCACCGAACCCGACAGCACCTTGATGACGCCCTCCGCGCTGATGTCATAAACCGTGCCGCGGATGCCGGCCACGCCATTGGGAATCTTGACCTCGTACTTGGAGGCCGCCGACAGCTTCTTCACCATGCCAAAGATGTGGCCCGCCTTCAGATCGAGCTGCGTCTCCGTCACCTCGTCCCCGGCGGTCCGCGTAATATTCAATTTGTCTATGCCCAACAGGGTGTTCTCCCAGACCCGCACCACATTCTGTTCAACGGTGGGGGTGTAGGTGAGCATATCTCCCGCCGCCGGCGGACCTCCCACCGGGGCGGACCCTTCGCCCAAAACCAAATCCACCCGGGATTTTTCCGCGGTTTGAATGGCCGTGCCCGGCGGAATCAAATCGCCCACCTTCAGCAGTTGCCCTTCCTTGCTCCCCGAGACATACCGGGCCGCACCCTTGAGACGAACCACCTTGGCCATCCCCTGGTCAGCCGTTTGGGCCGCCAATGTGAAAGCCATCGCCGTCACCACCCCGCCCGCCAGCAATTTATAGATCAAGCTTTGTATCGTTTTCATATTTGCTCCTGCAAACTAGGCTGCATCAATCACGGGCTAATATTAGCGGTTGGCCCGGCTTTGTCAACGGAATATTTTCAATTTTTCTCACCGCGGCCAGGCGCCCCAAAAATATGCCCCGACCGGCATTTGCCAGCAGGTTTCGGGCCGCGCCGCCCTCATGGTGACGCCGACCGAAGGCCGGCGCTAAACTCATTAGTCGCCGCCTCCAGCAACCGGCTGGTCACGATGGGCAAGTAGCTGCTGGCAATCGGGTTGGACTTCCTTTCCAGCCGCAGCGAGCGCTCGAACCACGTCCGGGCGGCGGCATAGTTCCCCGCCTGGGCATAGTGCAGCCCGGCATTGGCCGCCACCTCGAAGCCATTGGGGTCAAGCTGGGCCGCGCGCGCAAAGAAGGGCGGCGACTCCGCGAACCGCCCAAGCCAGTCCAGGCACCAGCCATAGCGCAGATGCCCGTAGGCATTCCACGGATTCAACTCGAGGCTGCGCTTAAACCACTCCAGCGCCTGAACCGCCAGTTCCTGATAATCGTCCCCGCCTTCCGCGGATTTCACGCGGTAAATCTCGCCGATGGCATACGCCGTCTCGGCATTCATCGGCTCGGCGGCGAAAGCCCGCTTCAGGCAATCCACCTGGGCCATGGTGAACAGCGGCGCGCGATCCGCGCGCTGGAGCCAGGCGTACTCCCGCGCATTCCGCCACCCCTGCTGCCCCAGGTAAACCGTGCCCGCCAGCACCAGAACGCTGCCCAGCGCCTTGCCCCACCACTTCAGCGACTGCCAATGCCGCTCCGAAGCGAAGCGGAGGCAACTGCTCAGCAACGCCGCCAGCGTCACCGCCAGGATGGCATTGGCCGGAATATGCAAATTAAAGTCCACGACCGAATGCACCAAAATCGCGACCAGCCCCATCACCGCCCCGAGCACAAACGCGAACTTGCTGCTGTTCCGGGGATGCCCCAGATCGCTCGTCGCGCCGCGCACGTAGCGCCAGCTCCCGACCACCCCCCAGCCCAGCAAAACCAACGCCGCCGCCCCCAGCCCGGTGCCAACCAGCCCCCACTCGGCCAGAAACTGCAAATAATCATTATGCGCAAAATACGGATGCAGCTGCATCGCCAACGGCCGATACGCCGGGAACCGCACGTCATAATGCGCCGGCCCCACGCCCCACCAGATATTCTGCTCCCACACCCGCAACGCCGATTGCCAGAGAATCACGCGCGCATCCTCCGGATCCCAGAAAACGGACCGCTTGCCGTCCTCCGCCCGCGGATCCGGGCCGGGCTCGGTCAAATACTGCTGGAAACGCAGCCGCACGGAAATGTTCCGGGGCAGCAAATACGCCCCGGCCGCCAGCACGACCACCAGCAACAGAAACGCCGGCAGCCGGTGCGAACGCTGAAACAGCAGCACGCCAAAAAACAACCCCAGCGCCACCGCCGTCGAAAGATAAGTCCCGCGCGACACGGTGGCCACAATGCCGGCGAGAATTACCAGCGAGGCATACCCCGTCAGAACCTTGCTCACGGGCTTGAACCGGCTCACCAGCGTGTACGCCAGCCCCAGCGGCAGGAGCATCTCCAGAAAACCGCCCAGGTGATTGCGCGACACATACGTCCCCGACCCCCCATAATCAAACCCGACCCGGTACCGCCACACCCAGTCCGAGCGCGTCAGAAACTGATACACGGCATAGGCCGCGATGACCATCGCCAGCGTGATCAGCGTGCTGCTGATGACCTGCAACGACTCCTGCCGGTGCAAATTATTAAGGAGGGCAAAGAACAGAAAGGCGTAGATCAGCAGGCGGATCAGCTCCTGCCGCGCCAGGTACTCAACCTCCGCGTAATGATAGCGGATCAGGGCATACCCCACAAAAGCCGCCACCACCCAGCAAATCGGCGGCCAGAGCACCTGCGGCCGCGGGCTCAGCCACAACCGCGCCCCCCACAGCAGCAGCACGCCCATCGTTGCCCCCTGGATCACGAGGAACTCGGACGGACGCACCGCTCCCATCGCCAGCGGCCCCCAGATCAGGACCACCAGCACCAGGCCGAGGATGCCCCGCTCGCACCAGGTATCCAGCGTTTCGCGCCGCATCAAGCCCGGGGCAGCAGCTCCCGCGGATCCGTAATCCGGCCCGTCACGGCGCTGGCCGCCACGGTGGCCGGCGACGCCAGGAACACCTGCGAATCTTTATGCCCCATGCGGCCGGGGAAATTGCGGTTCGTGGCGCTGATGCACTTGAGCGGCGCGTTCATGCGGCCAAACGTATCCACCGGCCCGCCCAGGCACGCCGCGCAGCCGGCGTTTTCCGTCATCAGCACGCCGGCGGCCGTAAGAATCTCCCAGACCGTCTGCTCGCCCCAGCGCGCCGTCTGCAAATCGTGCACGATCTCCGGCGTCGCCGGCACGCCGAAAGTGTCAATCACCACCCGCCGCCCCTGCACCACCCGCGCGAATTCCAGAAAATCGCTCGTCTTGCCGCCGGTGCAGGAGCCAATGTAGGCGCGATCCAGCCGGATATGCCCCAGCTCCTTCGCCAGCTTGCGCTGCCCCGGATTGGGATGACAGGCCACCGTCGGCTCCAGCCGGGAAAGATCCAGCACCAGCTCATACACAAACTTCTCCTCCCGATCGCGCTCGACCGGCTCATAACCCGCCTTCGTCCCGTTGAGTTTGCAGCGATAATCCACGTAGGCTTGCGTCTGCGCGTCGAACTCGAAAATCCCATTCTTCCCCCCCGCCTCGATCGCCATGTTGGCCACCGTCATCCGGTCATCCATGCTCAAACTGGCGGCCCCCGGCCCGTCAAACTGCATCGCGCGATACGTCGCCCCGTCAAAACCAATTTCGCCAATGCAATGCAGAATGATGTCCTTGGCCATCACCCCGGGCGGCAGCTTGCCCTCCAGCCGGAAATGCATGGTCTCCGGCACTTTGACCAGCAGCTTGCCCGTGCCCATGACAAACCCCGCATCCGTGTTGCCGATGCCCGTGGCAAACTCATTGAACGCCCCCGCCATGCAGGTATGCGAGTCGGTGCCGAACAACACCTCCCCCGGCCGGGTGTGGCCCTTTTGCGGCAGCGCCGTATGGCATACCCCCGCATAACGCGACCCATACTGCCGCTTGAGCATGCCCTTGCTCGCGTCAAACACCCAATGCCCGTTCGGGTCGTCAATCACATCGTAAAAATAAACCAGCCCCTGCTCCCGGGCGAACTCGCGCAGAATATCCACGTTCCGATTCGACTTCGAATCCGCGGTGAATATGTAGTGATCGGGAATGATCACCACCCGGTGCCGATCCCACACCTTCGCTCCCTTGCCAAATTCACGGTGGAACACGCCAATCGTCCCCGGCCCGCAAACGTCATGCGTCATCAGCACATCCGCCTGCACCCAAATGTTGTCCCCGGCCGCCACCCGGGCCTTGCCCGCCGCGCGGGCCAATACTTTCTCTGTTAAGGTCATACGACTACGGCAGGCTAACCGACCCGGAGCCGAACTTCAATAGCCAAACCTGTCCCCGGCTCCATTCCTCCGGCATAAGCACAAAAAGGCGCCCCCCCTCATTCTCTCCCTCCCTGCCCGCCACCCACAAGACCGCTAAAAGCATCCGAACCAACCTCAAGCCACCTCCCCAATAACCGTCCCATCACCAACCGCTCCCATCCTCAAACTGTCCAATTATTGGACACCCTCTCTCCCTCCGCCTGGTCTCCCAATTTCGCTCCCCGGCAACCACCCCTCCCAACTTCGCTCAACCAACGTCCTTTCAGCATCTTCCATAGCTCCCATCGAGCCGTGTACAAGGGGTGTACAAGGGATGCTCATCGGGTGCTCATCAGATTTTACCATGTGCATCCGGTGAGCATCCCTTGTACACCCCTTGTACACGGCTTGATGGCAGGGTGGAAGTAGCTGGAAATGATGGGGATAGGCGAAAGATGAAAAGTTTTTAGTTTGGGGGCTGAAGCGGTGGGGTTTTGGCTTAGTTTCGGCTTTTTTAGCGGGTGGGCGGAGGTGGGGAGATGCTTGGGCTGGGAGTGGGAGGGTGTTTTCAGGAGCATGGGGCGGCATTGTATTGTTCATTGCCTCGGCGGATAAGGATGTGCTAGAGACTTGGGGGTGCGCTGCCTTCTTTCTTACCTGCTCGTCGGTTTAAGCGTGTTGGCGTTGGGTGGCCGGGTTGCGGCCCCGGCGGCGGCGCCCAAAACGGCTGGCCAGGTCTGGCCGCCTGATCCCGAAAACAAGGTCGTTTGCATCAGTGGCATTTACCCGCACCTGGCGGTTTTCAATCCCTACGGCGAGTGCGGCATTGGCGCGGTGGCGCCCTGGGCGGACAAGCTCTGGTTTATCACCTATCCGCCCCATGCCCCCGAGGGGAGCCAGGATAAACTCTACACGGTGGACTCGCGCCTGAAGCTGGAGATGCGGCCGGAAAGCGTCGGCGGCACCCACGCCAACCGCATGATCCACCCCGAATCCCGGCAGCTTATCCTCGGACCGCACTTTATTGACGAGGCCGGCCGGGTGCGCACGGTGGACCTGGCCCGCATGCCCCTGCGTATTACGGGCAACGCCCGGCACCTCGTCGCGCCCGCCGACAAGGTGTATTTCGTCGGCATGGAGCGTGAGTTGTATGAGGTGGAGGTCAAGACGCTGGCGGCGAACCGGATCTATGGCCTGCTCGGCGGGCCTTATCCCGGCGCCCACGGCAAGGGGGCGGCCACCAGCGCGGGCCGGCTCGTGGTGGCGAACAACGGCGAGCGCGGCTGGCGCTACGACGGCGACCCGGGCTTCGACGGTCCCGCCGGCTGCCTGGCGGAGACGGATGGCCGCGATTGGAGCCAGGCATGGCGGGTCATCGAGCGCGCGCCGTTCACCGAGGTTGCCGGCCCGGGCGGTTTGCGCGGGGTGGCGCCGGGCGACGACCGCCTGTGGGCGCTGGGCTGGGACAAGCGCTCGGTCATCCTCAAGCTGCGGGAGGGCGGCCAATGGCACACCTTCCGCCTGCCCAAGGGCAGCTATACCCAGGATGCCCTCCACGGCTGGTACACCGAATGGCCCCGCATCCGCGAGGTCACCGAAGGCCGCTGGCTCGCCCACATGCACGGGCTGTTTTATGACTTCCCGCCCACCTTCGGGACGGCCCATTACGGCGGGCTGCGGGCGCTCTCCACCTACACGCGCATGCCGGTGGATTATTGCGCCTGGCGGGGGCAAATCGTCATGGCGCGCGATGACGCCTCGATCATGCAGAATGAACTGGCGGGCCAGTCGCACTCGGCGCTTTGGTTCGGGAGCTGGGCGGACCTGGAGGGCCTCGGCGCGCCCGCCGGGTGGGGCGGGCCCTGGCTCAACGATGACCTCGCCGCCGGCGCGGTTTCTCCGCCGTTCCTGGTGGCCGGGTTCCGCGAGGGAACGCTGCACCTGAAGCATCACAGCGCCAGCGCGGTGGACTTTACCGTGGAGGCTGACGCCGCCGGGCGCGGCCAGTGGCGGCCGGTGGCCGGCGTGTCCGTGCCCGCCCACGGCTACGCCTTTCGCGTGCTGGGCCGCGAGCTCAAGGCCGGCTGGGTGCGGGTGCGAGCCGGCCAGGCCGCCCGCCGGGCCAGCGCGTACTTTCACTTGGGCAACCCGCCGCGCCGGCCGGACCCCGCCCGGTTCGCCGCCCTGGCGGACGCGGATTACCGCGGGCCGGTCATTGATGGGCTGGTGAAGCCCGACGCGGGCGATGCGCGCCGGCTGATTCTGGCGGCGAACCTCTACGAAGGCGCGCGGGTGAAAGAGCGGCGGGGCTGGGTCATGGACGGCCGGCTGGAATGGCGGCCGCTGGACGACGCGGACAAGGAAGCGGCGCTGCGCGCGCCGCCCGGCGCCGGGCCGGCCCTGGCCGTCGAGGCCGCCTCGGTGGTGGTCACCCACGGCGGCCAGCGCTACCGGCTGCCGCGGACGGCCGCCGTCTATGACGATCCTTTCCCCACCGGCTGGCCGCGCGCTCTGCGCGAGGTTGTCACCGAGCGGAACCTCTTCAATGTTCACGGCACGATCTACGAAGTGCCGCGCGCGGACGCGGGCGGGTTTCAGCGCTTGCGCCCCATCACCACGCACCACAAGCGCATCCGCGACTTTGCGGCCTGGCGCGGCCTGCTGGTGCTGACGGGGGTGCGGGCCGGCGCGCGGCCGGACGGGCATTGCCATCCCTCCGCCGATGGCGCGGCGGCGGTGTGGTTTGGGGAGGTGGACGATCTCTGGCGCCTGGGCGCGCCCGCCGGCGTGGGCGGGCCGTGGAAGGATACGGCGGTGGCGGCCAACGAACCCAGCGATCCCTATCTCATGGCGGGGTATCGGACCAAGTCCCTGGCGCTTTCGCACCGGGCCGCGCAGCCGGTTGCCTTTACGATCGAGGTGGACTTTGCCGCCAACGGCGAGTGGAGCCGGTATTGCGAGCTGGTGGTCCCGCCCGGCCGGACGCTCAAGCACCGGTTCCCCGCCGGTTATTCCGCCCACTGGGCGCGGCTGAAGACGGATCGCGCCGCGCGGGCCAGCGCCATCTTCACGTACCGGCCCTAGCCCGCCGGGTCGCGGCGCGGCGTGCGCGGCGGGGGGAACTCTCCGCCTTCCTCGACCACGGGATTGGTCAGCGCGCCGATGCGGTCAATCTCGATGGTGACGCGATCGCCGGGCTGGAGAAACACCGGCGGCTTGCGCGCAAAACCGACGCCGTGGGGCGTTCCGGTGAGGATGACCGTGCCCGGGAGCAGCGTGGTGCTGCCGCTCAGGAAGGAAATGAGCGTGGGCACGTCGAACAGCATGTCGTCGCAGCGCCAGTCCTGCATCACCTGGCCGTTGAGGAGCGTCCGGAGCTTCAAGGCGGCGGGGTCGGGGATTTCGTCCTTCAGCACCAGGCATGGCCCCAGCGGGGCAAAGGTGTCGAAGGTCTTGCCCCGGCACCACTGGCTGCCGCCCCAGGGGCCCTGCCAGTCGCGGGCGCTGACGTCGTTGGCGCAGGTATAGCCCAGCACGTAGTCCAACGCGTCCGCGCGGGACACGTTTTTGGCGCGGCGGCCGATGACGACGGCCAGCTCGCACTCGAAGTCCACCTTGTCGCTGCGCAGGTGCCGCGGCAGTTCAATGGGATCGCCGGGGTTCTGCACGGCGGCGGGCGATTTCATGAACAGCACCGGGAAGGCCGGGAGGGCGGCCTTGCCTTCCTCGGCGTGGCGCCGGTAGTTCAGGCCAATGCAGAAGAGGGCCACCGGCGCCACGGGCGCGAGCAGTTTTTTCACCCGCGCCGGGGTGGGGGTGACTTCGTAGGCGCCCAGGATGTCGCCGGCGATTTGGCGGGCGGAGCCATCGGGCTGCCGGGCCGCATAGCGCACGGCGCCCTGGGGATCTTCGTAGCGGATAATTTGCATTGTGCTTCCTCTTTTGGCTGGCCCGTGCGCTTTTGTCAACGCCGCCGCGCGGCGCGCCGGGCGGGGCGGCGGGCGGCGGGCGCGCGTTCGGGCAAAAGGGCGCCGCCGGGCGGGGGAGGGGGCTGGGGAGGTGGTGGTAGGAGAAGGATTCGAACCTTCGTAGGCGTTAGCCAGCAGATTTACAGTCTGCCCTCGTTGACCGCTTGAGTATCCTACCCACGGCCGCCCGAATAGGGCGAGAGCGTATTCAGCCACAAGGGGCGGGATTTGTCAACCGTTCTTCGCGGGGCCGGCGAAGATTTTTCGCGGCGGCTGATTTCTCGGCTTGCAGGCGGCGGGTCGTTCTCTACATTGTAGGTCCCTTTGAGCATTGGCTTGAAAAGGGATTGGCGAAATGGACCGTGACACTTTATGAAAGAATATCAGGCTGTTGACCTTCGAAACCTGGCGATAGTGGGACATGCCTCGTGCGGCAAAACCATGCTGAGCGAGGCGATGCTCGCCTGTGCCGGCGTGATTAACCGCATGGGAACCATCCCCGCCGGCACCACGGTCTCGGACTACCATGAGAGCGAGCAGCAGCGGCTGATCTCCGTCTCCACCACGCTCATGCACCTGGAGTGGCAGGGCAAGAAGTTCAATGTCCTGGATTGCCCGGGCTACGCGGATTTCATCAGCGAGGCGCTGGGCGCGCTGCGGGTCAGCGACCAGGCGGTGGTGGTGGTGCATGCCAACCACGGACCCGGGGTCGGCACGGACACGGTGTGGAAAAGCGCGACGGCGAACGGCATTCCGAAGGTGATTGTCGTCAATGCTTTTGACAAGGAAGAGACCCATTTCGACGCGACGCTGGCGCAGCTGCGCGAGCATTTCGGGGAGCGCGTGCTGCCGCTGACGCTGCCGGTCAACGCCGGCCCGGGCTTCAACCAGTTGCTGGACGTGCTGCGCCAGAAGGTGATGACCTATGCGGGCGACAAGAGCGGCAAATACACCGAGGCGCCCCCCGCCGGGGCCCTGGCGGAGAAGGCCAGCCAGTTGCACAACCAACTGGTCGAATACGTGGCCGAGTCCGACGACGCGCTGATGGAGAAGTTCTTTGCCGAAGGCGGGCTGTCGGAGGCCGAGATGCGGGCGGGTTTGCACGCGGCGTTCCAGAAGCAGGTGTTCACCCCCCTGTTCTGCACGGCGGCGGAAAACAATGTCGGCGTCGCCCAGTTCATGGATTTTCTTGCCCAGTATGGCGCTTCGCCGGCGGATCGGCCCGCGGTGGAGGCGGCGGATGCGGACGGCAACCCGGTGCCGGTCAAGCTGACGGATCCCGAGCCGGTGCTCTATATCTTCAAGACGATGAGCGAGGCGCAGTTCGGCGAGCTTTCCTTTTTCCGCGTCTATGCCGGCGCGGTGAAGTTCGGCAGCGAAGTCTATAACGCCGACCGCCGCAGCACGGAAAAGATCGGCCAGATTTACCAGCTCAAT
Source organism: Verrucomicrobiota bacterium (assembly GCA_012517205.1). GTDB lineage: Bacteria > Verrucomicrobiota > Verrucomicrobiia > Limisphaerales > UBA8199 > UBA8199. The sequence goes on along the minus strand of JAAYVL010000098.1, from coordinate 5,758 downwards.
GGCAAGACGCGCACCAGCGTGCCCGCGCTCGTGGCCGGGGACATCGGGGCGGTGGTCAAGCTCAAGGACACCCACACGGGCAATACCCTTTATGGCGGGAAGAAGCTCTATTCGCTGCCGAAGGTGGAATATCCCAAGCCGAGCATCCATGCCGCGCTCAAGAGCAGCGCCAAGGGCGAGGAAGACAAGGTGGCGTCCGGGCTGGCGGCGCTGCACCATGAGGATCCGGCGTTTCAATACGTGGTGGATTCGGAGCTGCGCCAGACCATCGTGTCCGCGCAGGGCGAGCTGCACCTGGAGGTCATCGCCGAGAGCCTGCGGCGGCGCTACAACGTGCATGTCGAGCTGATCGAGCCGCGCGTGCGCTACCGCGAGACCATCAAGGGGCGGGGCGACTCGAAATACCGCCACAAGAAGCAAACCGGCGGGGCGGGCCAGTTTGCCGAGGTCTGGATGCGCATCGAGCCCAAGCCCCGCGATACCGGCGTCGAGTTCACGCAAACGCTCACCGGGCAGAACGTGGACCGGGTATTCGTGCCTTCCGTCGAGAAGGGCGTCATGAAGGCGTGCGAAGAGGGCATCCTGGCCGGCTACCGGGTGGTGGACGTGAAGATTGAGTTTTACGACGGCAAAATGCACCCGGTGGACTCGAAGGACATTGCGTTCCAGATTGCCGGGTATTTTGGGTTCAAGGAATCCTTTGAAAAGGCGCGGCCCTGCCTGCTGGAGCCGATTCACCTGGTCGAAATCCGCATCCCGGATGATTGCATGGGCAAGGTCATGGGCGACCTCTCCAGCCGCCGCGGTAAAATCCAGGGCATGGACATGGAGGGCGGCATCCAATTAATCAAGGCGCATGTGCCGGCCAAGGAGCTTTATCGCTATTCCAGCACCCTGCGCTCGCTGACCGGCGGGCGCGGCGCGCATTCCGAGTCGTTCAGCCATTACGAGGAGATGCCGCGCGAGGCGGAGCAGAAGATCATCGAGGAAAGCAAGCGCGCCAAACAGGCGCAACAGGCGGAATAGCGCCCGGCGGCGGGCGGCAGGCGGTGGGGTTGGGCCGCCAAAATCCAGCCTCCGCCGGGACGGATAAATGCGGCTGGCTTTTCCGCGGGCACCCGCCCAGACTGCGGGCGCAAAGTGCTTTATGAACTGCCGAACTCCTGAATCTTCCGTCCTCCCGGCCTGGCCCCGCCGTACCCCGGCCTGCGGGAAACCTGGGAACCATCCCCGGGCCGCCGTTCGCGGCGGGCTTCGAACCGGGGGGATGCTGTGTCTCCTTGGCCTGCTCTTCGGCGCCCTGGATGGCCCGGCGGCCAGCACGCCGGACTTTTCCCCGGCCGCAGCCATACTGCAGCGCGGAATCAAGGAGCGCGCCTTTCCGGGCTGCACGGTCGTCGTGGGCACGGCGGACAAGGTTCTGTGGTCGGCGGCGTTTGGGCGCCTGGATTACGCCGGGGGCGCGCCGGTCACGACGCAGACGCTCTACGATCTGGCGTCGGTCACCAAGGTTGCCGGCACCACCGCGGTTTTCATGCAATTGGTTCAGCGCGGCAAGGTGCGCATCACCGATCCCGTCAGCCGGTTCATCCCCGAGTTCCTTGCGCTGGCACCCAGCGCCGAGGACAAAGCCTGGCGCCAGCGGGTCACCCTCGAACACCTGCTGACCCACACCGCCGGGCTGACGGCCTGGAAGCCTTACTACCGCTCGCACACCAACTACGCGGCCATGCTCCGCGCCATCCTGACGACGCCGCTGGAGAGCGATCCGGGCGCGCGCACCCGCTACAGCGATTTGGGGCTGTTCCTCGCGGGCGAAGCCGCCGCGCGCGCGGGCGGCAAACCCCTGGCAGCGCTGGAGCGGGAACTGGTCTTCGGGCCGCTGGGAATGACGAATACCCTGCGCAACCCCGCGCCGGGGCTCCGGCCGCGCATCGCCCCCACGGAGAAACTGCCGGACCAGGAGCGCTTCGCGCATGGGGTGGTTCACGACGAGAACGCGCGCGCCGGCGAGGGCCTCACCGGGCACGCGGGGCTGTTCGCGACCGCCGAAGACCTGGGCAAACTGGCGGCCGAACTGTTGCGCGCGGACGCCGGCCAAAGCCAGTGGCTCACGCGCGCGGTGTTGGCGGAATTCGCCCGCCCGCATAACCTGGCCCCGGATTCCGGGCGCGGCTTGGGGTGGGGGATTGAGCGGGACGCGAAACGGGTCCTGAGCCACAACGGGTTCACGGGCACCTACCTGCGGATCGAACTCAGCCGCAAAATGTACCTGGTGCTGCTGACCAATGCCGTCCATCCCACGCGGGACAACCATCAACTGGGCGCCATCCGGCGCGAGGCCATTCAAGCCATTCTGGAGGCGGTGGACAAAAGCGGGGGCGTCTGAATCCGCGGGCCCGGAGCCGGCCGCCCCGGCCCCGCCGCCGCCGGGCGCGCGGGGCTTAGCCCGACAGCTTTGCAAAAGGCCAGGCCGCGAGGCCGCCGTCCATGACCCGGACATTCGGGAATCCCGCGCCTTGCAGGATTCGGGCGGCTTCATAACCGCGCAGCGAGGCTTTGCAGAAGGTCACGATTTCCTTGTCGCGCGGCAATTCGTCCAGCCGCGCCCGCAGCGTCCCCAGGGGGATGAACGTCGAGCCGGGCAGCCGCTCCTGCTGATGCTCCGCCGGGCTGCGCACATCCAGCAGGACGAAATCCGCCCGGGCTTCGAGCCGCTGCTGGACTTCGCTGGCCGTCAAGCCGTGCAGCAGGCCATCCAGCTTGTTGCGGGCGACGTTGGCCGCCAGGATAAGGTTGTCCAGGGCGGGCGAATACGGCGGCGCGTAGCAGAGGTCCACCTTCGACAACTGGTCCACCGTCATTCCCGCCGTGATCGCCATCGCCGCCACGTCCATGCGCTTGTCGCCCGCGCCCGGCCCCACCGCCTGGGCGCCCAGGAGCTTGCGCGTGCGCTCGTCCACCACCAGCTTGAGGATCACCGGCCGGGCCGTCGGCATGTAGTGGGCCCGGTCCGCATCCGGCACCAGCACCGTGACGGGGGCATAGCCGCTCTGCCGGGCGGCGGCCTCGGTCAAGCCCGTCCGCGCCACGCAGAAGTCAAAGACCTGGCAGACCGTGCTGCCCAGCACGCCCGGGAACCGGTCCTCCCCGCCGCAGACGTTGATGGCGGCCACGCGGCCTTGCTTGTTGGCCGTCGAGCCCATGGGCACGTAGCAGGGCTGGCGCGTGATGAGGTCGGTGCTTTCCGCGCAATCGCCCGCCGCGTAGATATCCGGGTCCGAGGTGCGCAGTCCGGCATCCACCCGCAGCGCGCCGGTGGGGCCGATCTCCAGCCCGGCCTGCCGGGCCAATTCCACATTCGGCTTCACGCCGATGCCCAGGACCACCAGGTCCGCGGGCAGCCGCCCGCGGTTCGTCACGACTCCCGTCACCTGCCCCGGCCCTTCAAACGCCTGGACCTCGGTATGGGTCATCACCTGGACGCCGTGAGCTTCCATGTGCTGCTCCACCAGCCGCGCCATTTCCCAATCCAGCATGCGCAGAATCTGCGGCAGCCGTTCCACCACCGTCACCCGGCAGCCGCATTGCACCAGCGCCTCGACGGTTTCCACGCCAATCAAGCCGCCGCCGATCATCACCACGTCCCGCCCGTGGTTCCGGGCGAGCCGGGCCTTGATGGCATCCGCGTCCGCCACGCTGTGCAGGGTGAGGATGTTGGCCAGCGTTGCGTTGGGGACGGGGGGGATGACGGGGCGGGCCCCGGTGGCCAGCACCAGCTTGTCGTAATCCAGCCAGAAATCCTCCGCCGCGCCATTGCGGCGGGCGCGGATGCGCTTGCGCGCGCGGTCTATCTCCAGGGCCTCCGTTTCCGTCAGGACTTTGACGTTCTTCACCTTCTGAAAGAACGCCGGGTCGCGCCGGACTCCGATCGGCGTGCTCATCAGGTCTTTCTGTTCCTTCACCACCCCCGAGACGTAATAGGGCAGGCCGCAGCCGGCAAAGGAGATGAACTGTCCCTTCTCCAACAAGGTCACTTCGGCGGTGGGATCCAGCCGCATAATCTTCGCGGCGGCTTTGGGGCCGGCGGCCACGCCGCCGATGACAACAACTTTCAATGGCATAAGAATGGGAAATCAATACCGCCAACAACCGGCGCAAATCAACCCTGATAAGAACCCGGCCGCTGGCCCTGCGTCCCGCCGGCATGGCGCGCGCCGGGCCCGGGCGCGGATGATCGCCGGCAAAGCGCCTACTTTACGCCCGCAGGCTTCGGCGGCGCGCCGGGGCCGGGCAGCGACAGCCCGGTGCGCGCCGGGTCCTGCGGCTGCAACTGTTCCTCCAAGATTTCCACGTTCGCTGCGTCCCGCAGGCGGGCAACGTAGGCCGGGAATTGCTCCTCGATTGCGGCCTGCGTCAGGCCGTTCTTAATGTCGGCGGCTGCGTCGGCATACTTGAGTTTGCGGGCGGGAATCTTTTGGATCAGCTTGATAATGTGGTAGCCGTTGGTGGTGGTGATGAGGTCGCTGATCTGGTTTGTTTTCAGGGAAAATGCCACGGCCTCTATCTCCGCCGGCATCTCGCCGCGGGCAAACCGAACCTCGCCGCCCCGGGCGCGGGACCCGGCGTCGTTCGAAAAGGCCAAGGCGAGCTTGCCGAAATCCTCGCCGGCCCGGGCCTGCTGCAGCACCGCCTCCGCTTTCTTGCGTTTCCCGGCTTTCTCCTCGTCCGACAGCCCGGCACCCGTCCGGGGATCGCTCGTGGCAATCAGGATATGGCTGGCGCGGACCTGCTCCGGAAGGTCAAATTGCTTCGGATTCTCGTTATAGTACTTCCTGGCCTCCGCGTCTGAAATGGCGATCTTGAGTTCCCGCTTCATCACCGCCTCGGAGGTTAGCGCATCAGTCCATTTGGCCAGCAATTCCTCCGGGGTCGTCACCAGGAATTTCAACTGCAACTTGAACGCCTCCTCCGAGGCAGCGTTTGCCCTGGCGGTCGCATAACGCTTATTTGCGGCGGCTTTGCCGGCTTCCCGGTCGGCCCGGGTCGCCCGGGCCAGCACGAGGCGAAGGTTGATGAGTTGCTCCAGCACCTGCCGCTCCACTTCGGGGACCTGCGCGGTTGTGACCCGGCGACCCCGAGCCGCCGCCTGCGCCAGCGCCGCAGTGACTCCCTTGTCCAGTTCACCGCGCGTGATTTCCCAGCCCTTGCCGCGCGCCACCACTTTATTAGTGGCAGTGGCGGAAACCAGGGATGCGGGCGTCGCGTTGGTCGGGGCGGGCGAAGCCGCCCGGGCGGAGCCGGAGAGGAGCAGGACCGCAGCGAGCAGCCTGAAACAGGTTTTCACTCTTTGCATCATAAAAGGTATCGTCAACGTCAGAAACTGGCCTCACCTTGCCCCCGGATACCGGCGGTGGTGGCGCGGTGAGACCCAGGTAGCGGTTCAGCAACAGCACCAGGTGCTCGACTGAATTCAGCGGCCCCGTGCTGATGGCATCGCCGATAATCAACTGGGGCATAACCGGCTGCTCGCTGACCATCCAGTTGATGTGATGCAGCCGGCAATCAAGCAGGAGCTGCTGCTCAATCCAGGGATCCTTAAGCGCGGCTTCCAGGACGTCCGGGCCGACCAACTGCGCGGCATATTCTTTTGCCTGCGCCACCGGCGCCGGGCGGGCGCCCGCGAACATCCACTCCTCGAACTGGCCGTGGACCGCGGGCTTGGCCCGCCAGACGGCCAGGCCCAACCGCGCATACT
>JAAYVL010000021.1 GCA_012517205.1 Verrucomicrobiota bacterium | reverse complement strand
TGGCCGCCGGCGGAGCCGGGACGTTTTGAAGCGATCCACCGGCTGCCGGATGGAGCGGTGCAGTTGACCATGAGCGGCACGGCGCACACCAACTACCTGCTCCAATGGACGGCCGACTGGCTAAACTGGTCCAACCTCGGCATGCTGTCCTCCCCTAATGGCTTGTTCGCGTGGGTTGACGGCTCAGCTTCCAACGCCCCCCGGCGCTTCTATCGTTTGCAGCTTGGCCCTTGATTCCGTCCTTCCGGAATCCGCGCGCCCAGGGCGCGGGTAACCAACCGGGATAGCCGGCCTCCCTGTTTACAGGCTTGCCGGGGGCGCGTATGTTTGCGGCCTTGTGGCGGCCGTAAAGAAAGAGCGCGTCGTGATCGGATTGAGCGGGGGAGTAGATTCCTCCGCGGCGGCGGCTTTGCTGGTGGAAGCGGGTTACGACGTGGTGGGGATCACCCTCAAGCTCTGGGCCCACGGGCGCTGGCTGCCGGGGACGGGCGTTGACCGCAGGGAGCAGGCGGTTGCGGACGCGCGGGCGGTTTGCCAGCGGCTGGGAATCCCCCATTACACGCTGGACGAATCCGCCGAGTTCGAGCGCTGCGTCGTTCAATACTTTGCCGACGAGTATAAAGCCGGCCGCACGCCCAATCCCTGCGCGCGGTGCAACCTGCATCTCAAGTTTGGGCGGCTCCTTCAGCAGGCGGAAAAACTGGGGGCGCAGTGGGTGGCCACGGGCCATTATGCGCGCCGGGAGCGGAGCCCGGATGGCGCCCGCCTGCTGCTCAAGCGGGGGCGCGACCTGCGCCGGGATCAGAGCTACTTCCTGTTTGCGCTGCGCCAGGATCAACTCGCCCGCGCCTTGTTTCCGCTTGGCGAAAAGACCAAAACCGCGGCCCGGGCCCAGGCCCGGGACCGGGAGCTCCAGACAGCCGACCGGGAGGATAGCATGGAAATCTGTTTCGTGCCCGAGGCCGATTACCGGACGTTTCTGCAGCAGGGCGGGTTCGCGCCGAAGCGCCGCGGCGAGATTGTGGATCTCCAGGGGCGCGTGCTGGGCGAGCATGACGGCGTCGCGTTCTACACCATCGGCCAGCGCCGGGGGCTGGGGATCAGCTCGACGCGCCCGCTCTACGTTATTGAACTGGATGCCGCCCGGAATCGGGTGATTGTGGGCGATAATTCCGCTTTGATGGGGAGCCAGTTTGTCGCCGAACGGTGCAACTGGATCGCCTTCGAGCGGCCACCGGCCCGGCTCGAGGCAACCGTCAAACTCCGCTATAACCATGCCGGCGCCCCGGCGACCCTTACCCCGCGCGGGGACGGCAGCGCCGAAGTCCGGCTGCATGTCCCCCAGCGCGCCATCACGCCCGGGCAGGCGGCGGTGTTCTACCACGATGATTTAGTGCTCGGCGGCGGCTGGATCACCCGCAGCTGAAGATGCCGCCGGAGGCCGGCGACGGCGGATTTCGGGGCTGGACTCGATTCCGCGATCCCGGGTTTCCCCGCCGCCCGCGTTTCGCCGCATCACTGATTCCGGAGCGCCGGCGCGGCGAAAGCGGGCCGGAAAGAAAAAGGCGGGGGAGTTTCGGGCCGGCAAACGGCGGGCGGGGCGCGAGATGAACGGGCGCATGAAGATTTCCTTGCGTGACGCCCAGGAACAGGGGGGCACGCCTCTCCGCTTTGGGGCGCGGCCAGAAACGGGGGGATGCCCTGGATTCCGCGTTCGCGCCGATTTTGCTTCAAAAGCCCCCGGGGGAACAGGCATCCTGACGCGAATAGAATAGATTGAACAAACATGATGCACGAGTTCACCGCGCTGGATGGCGCCATTTTGGTAGATAAACCCGTTGGGCTGACCTCGCACGACGTGGTGGATGCAATCCGCCGCCATTTCCGGATCAAGAAAGTCGGCCATTGCGGCACGCTTGACCCCAATGCGACCGGGCTGCTGATTATTGTCCTGGGGCGCGGCACCAAGCTCTCCGAGCGCTTGATGTCGGACGACAAGGCTTATGAAGGCGTCATCAAGCTCGGCGAGACGACCAGCAGCCATGATGCGGACGGCGAACTGACCGCCTCCCTGCCCGTGCCGCCGATTACGCTGGAACAGCTTAACGCCACGGCGGCGGAGTTTGTGGGCGATTTAATGCAGACGCCGCCGATGGTGTCGGCGGTCAAGAAGGATGGGGTGCCGCTCTACAAGCTGGCGCGGAAAGGAATTGAAGTGCCGCGCGAGCCGCGCCTGGTGCATATTTACACCTTCCGGTTCAGCGCCTACCAGGAGCCGCTGGCGCAATTTCGCCTGGTCTGCACCAAAGGCACTTACGTTCGCAGCCTCGCGCACGACCTGGGCCAAAAGCTGGGCTGCGGCGGGCACCTGGCCTCGTTGCGGCGGGTGGCCTCCGGCAAGTTCGAGGTCAGCGGGGCCATCCCGCTGGCGGAGGTGTTAAAGCTGACGCCGCGCGAGCTGGAGAAACGCGTGCTGCCGTTCCTGAAATTGGCCGGGGCGGCGGCGAGCTAACGGGGCGGGCGCGGGCCTTGGCCGATTTTACCACGATGCGCATCATTCACGCTGCGAGCGAGCTCAACCCCGCCGGCCGCAAAGTCTGCCTGGGCATCGGTTTTTTTGACGGCGTGCATCTGGGGCACCAGCAGATCATTCGCCAAACCCTCACGGATGCCCGGCAGCATGACGCGGTCGGGCTGGTGGTCACGTTCGATCCGCATCCGAGCGTCATCGTGGCTCCCGATCGGGTGCCGCCGCTGATCTATTCGCCGTCCCGGAAACTGCGCGCGATTGAGGCCCTGGGCGCGGACACGCTGCTGCTCATCCGCTTCGACCGGGCTTTCAGCGAACAGACGGGCGAGGCCTTTGTGCGAAAACTGGCGCGCGACCTGGGCCGCCTCCAGAGTCTCTGCGTCGGGGCCAACTTCGTTTTCGGCCATCAGCGGCGCGGGAATGTGGAGTTGCTGCGCAAGCTGGGGGGGGAGCTGGGCTTCACGGTGCATGGGATGGCGGCGGTGGCGCTCGGCGGGCGGACGGTGAGCAGCACGCGCATCCGGGAAGCGATTCGGAGCGGCGATCTGGACCAGGCCGGCCAGATGCTGGGGCGCGCCTATTCGCTGACGGGCCCGGTGGTTCGGGGGGATGGGCTGGGGCGGCAGCTCGGGTTTCCGACCGCCAATCTGGAGACGGCGGGCCTGGCCCTGCCGCCGCATGGGGTGTACGCGGCCTGGGCGCAAACCGGCAACCTGACCCGGCGCGCGGTGCTCAGCATTGGGCTGCGCCCGACGCTGCCCAATCCGCGGCCGCAGTTGCGGGTGGAGGCGCACCTGCTGGATTTCTCCGGCGACCTTTACGGCCGGGAACTGGAGGTCGTGTTCGTGGAACGGTTGCGCGCGGAAGAGAAGTTTGCCTCGCTCGCCGACTTGCAGCGGCAAATCGCGCGCGACATTCTCCAGGCGCAAACCCGGTTTTAGCCGGCCGGGGCCGGCGGGGGGAAGTCGGATTCCCCGTTGGACCGGCCGTTGCGCCAGAGCTTGAATTCCTTCAAAATGGAGCCGCCAATGAACTCGCGCAGGAGGGAATTGTCCGGGATCAGCTCCGGGCCGAGGGGGAGGAACCACTGGAGGAACGAGAGCAGGCGCTTGGCCTCGATGTATTCCGGCGTGCCAAAGACCACCTGGCGCAGCAGCGGCTCGGCCAGCATCCGCAGGGCGGAAAGCTCATATACCAGCGCGGAGTTGAACATCACGTCCGCATTTTCCTGATACGGGAAGATGTGCTTTTTCTCGCCGCGCCCGACCGATTCCCAGTGGCTGATGGTCTGCTGGGCACTGTAGCCGCGGTCGCGGGCGTCGCGGATAATGCGGCGCAGCAGGCGCGTATCGGTGGTGGAGATGCGGTTGTGGCGGTCCAGGTTCAACTGGGTGAGGCAGGAGACATAGATGCGGGTGGTCTGGCCGGGAGCCAGCCCGGGCAGCAAATGCGGGTTGAGGCCGTGGATGCCTTCCAGAATCACCAACTGGCCTTTCTCGAGCTTGACGACATCGCCGGGCTGGCTGCGCCCCAGCGGGAAGTTGAACCTGGGCAACTGCACTTCCTGCCCGGCCACCAGTTGCTTGAGGTCGCTCAAGAGCCGGGTGATGTCCAGCGCGCCCAGGGCTTCAAACTCGTAGGCGCCTTTTTCGTCCCGGGGCGTCTTCTCGCGATCCAGGAAATAGTTGTCCAGCTCGAGCGGGAAGGGGGAAATGCCCTGGGCCAGCAGTTGGACGGCGAGGCGCTTGGAAAAAGTGGTCTTGCCGGAGGATGAGGGGCCGGCCACCAGAACAATGCGGGCTTCGTGGGCGCGCGCCATGACGAGCCGGGCGATCTCCGCGATGCGATGCTCGTGGAGCGCCTCGGAAACCAGGATCAGTTCGCTCGCCCGTTTGCTCTCGATGGCGGCGTTGAGCGCGCCGACGTTTTCGATGCCCAGCCGCACCAGCCAGTCGTTGTATTCGAGAAAGGTGGCGAGGAGCTTTTTTGAATCCGGCAGGGGCCGCAGTTCATTGGGCGCGTGGCGGCGGGGATAGCGCAGCGCGAAGCCCTCGCCCACCGGGGTCAGCGCCAGCCAGCGCAGGTAGCCTGTCGAGGGCACCATGAACCCGTGATGGTAATCGCACCGGCCGCCCAGTTTGTAGAGCACCAGCGTATCCTTCCGCCGGAACCGGAGCAACTGCACCTTTTCGTCCTGTCCCTTGGATTGGAAGTAATCCATGGCCTCGCGCAAGGGCACCACCTGGCGCTCGAAAGGAAGGTCGGCTTTGACCAGTTCTTTCATGCGCGCCTCGACCGCGGCCAATTCCTCCCGGGAAAGCGGCGGGCGGTTGATGACCTTGCAGTAGAACCCCCCGGACGACAGGGAGTGGTCAATCGAAATGTCCGCCGCCGGAAAAACATCGGCAAAGGCGGCTTCGAGCAGGAAAGTGATCGAACGCCGATAAATCCCCGAACCGTCCGGGCTGGACATGCGGACCAGGCTGACCCGGGAATCCAGCTCGATGGGAAAGGTCAACTCGCGCAATTCGCCGTTGACGACCGCGCCCACGATGGGGTCATTGGAGGACCATTCCGGCAGGCGCTTGAGAAAAGCGGAGATGGGTTGGTTGCGTGGGCCGCAAAGAATCCGGCCATCCGGCAGGAGGACTTCGACGGTGGGGCGCAAAGCAGTGCTCAGGGAGATGTCAGGTGACGACTTCATGGAAAACCTTGGACGACGCGCAAACGCAGGGAAATGACAGGATTACATCGCCCGACTGGCGGGCCTCACAGGCCCGCCGGCGAAAGCGACGGCATCAGAATTGCCGCATCTACGGGTCATAAGCATAAAAAACCAAGCATACCTTTTGTAGCTCACTCCGGAATAAAGAGCAAGCCGCAAGCCAATTGGGCAGAAAATGTCATGCCGTCCAGACGGAGCATCAAGCTCCCGTCCGCCAGGGTTGCCGGGAAAATGCCGAGAGCCTTCTCCGAGGGGAAGCTCGGTAAGTTCTTCGCCCGTAGAGAGGCAAGCGCACCATACGGGCCCTATCCAGAAACCGTATGGGTTTTGATTGGGTTCGAGCTGGTCATGAGATGGCGGGACAACGGTAGGGCAATGGCTTGGAGATGGCCGGAAGCGGGCGGGGTGGCCGGCCTCCCAAGCCCATAGGCTGCTGGTTGCCATCCACCGAATAGAGACTAACGAGGCTCGACTATGGCAGGTCGGCCATGCCTGAGCAGATTCTTCATGGCCAGGGCGGGCAAACCAAGCCGCCAGTGGTCACCTTGATTGGCGGACGTTGGACGCAAATGTAAGATTTGGAACTGGCGGCAAGGCGCCTCGGACGCCATGCGGGATGCGCCCTGGGGGCGAAACCTCTTTCATTGGCTGTCCACGCCGTGGACCGCCATCGGCAGGGCGTATAAACTCTTGCTCGCGGTGATAAACAGCGTTTTTCGCCCCTTGCCGCCAAAGCACACGTTGGCCGTCCACGGCTCCGGCACTTCGATTTGCTCAATCTTCAGCCCGTCCGGGTTAAAGACCGATACTCCTTTGCCGGTGAGGTAGAGATTGCCCCGATGGTCTAGGGTCATCCCGTCCGATCCCAACTCGCAAAAGAGCTTCTTTCCGGTGAGCGCGCCATCCGGTTGAATATGATACCGATAGGTTTTGCCGGCCTTAATGTCCGTGACGTAAAGCCATTTGCCGTCGGGCGTGCCGATAATTCCGTTGGGCTGCTGCAGGTCGTCAATCACCCGGGTCAGCGTCTGGCAATCCGGGGCCAGATAATAGACGTGTTCCCCCATCTCTTTGGGGCCGCGCTTCCAATAGGAACGGTGGTAGTAGGGGTCGGTGAAATACAAGCCGCCTCGCGGATGGATCCACAGGTCATTCGGGCCATTAAACCGTTGGCCCTGATACCCCTTCAGGATCACGGCCGGCTTGCCGGCGCGGGCGATTCGCCATAATTCGTTTTGGGCATCGGCGCATGCCCACAGCCGGCCTTTCCGGTCGAAGGAAAGCCCATTGGCACGCCCACAAGGCTGCATGAAAGTGCTGAGGCGGCCGTCCACGCTCCACTTCAGGATGCGGTCGTTGGGCTGGTCTGTGAAAAAGACATTGCCCTTGCGGTCCGAGGCCGGTCCTTCCGTGAAGGCGAATTCGCCGGCCAGCTTCCGCAAGGTTGCGCCCGGGGCAATAATTCCGCTTCCGGCGGCCCCCGCATGCGCCGCGCAAGCTATGCCCAGTACAAGTTGGAAAACGTATTTCATTTAAATCGCGCTGCCCGGAACGAAACCCAAACCCGGCTCGGAGTAAAGAGGCAAAACTCTGTCCAACCCGCAAAGCCGCTCCTCTGTCCCGTGCGGCAAAACTCAAGCCCCTTCGCCGTCACCCCTGTCCTCCGGCCCGCCGCCAGGCCCGGCAATTCCCTCCCCGGGAGGAACTTAAACAAGGTGTGGATACCCGAGCGGGCCTGGTAAACCAGCTTCCCGTCGGGCGGACGCGAAAATCGGCCTTCCTGCACCCGCGCAAAGCGTTGTCCCGGCGGAGCTTGCCCAAGGCAAATTTTTTTCGACTTTTTCTTGGCAATTCCCGCACGAAGGTGTAAATTAAGAAACAGGTAAACCTAAAGCAATAAAAGTGACTTAAGACAACATCTTTTCTCCGGCTTGGTAATCGCAACTAAAATCATATACCTCACCATGAAAATAACATACCCTGCACTCATTCGGCCCGCCGTGCGCGGTTGGGCGTTAACCCTGGCTGTGGCTGGTGGCCTGCTTGCCTTCGCCGGGACTACCCAGGCACAACCCACCCAGGTTTACTATGAGGACTTTGAGGTGGATAACACTCAGAACTGGATCGTCAACTACGGTTTAGGAGCCAATGTCGCCGACTTCTATTTCGACTATAGCAGCGTGGGCATCCCCCCGGCGCCCCACACGGTCGGAGGCACCACCCGCGGCCTGAAACTCCAGGCCAATGTGGATCCGAATACGCAAGCCGGCTCGGTAGCGGGTTACGGTCTGAGCGTTTCTCCGATGGGATTCAGTATCACGGAAAACTTCGAGATGCGCTTTGATATGTGGCTCAACTACAACGCCAGCGGTCTCGGCTCCACGCAAATTGGTGGTGCTGGATTTGGCACTGCGGGCACGCAGGCGCAGCGGGCCATGCCGATTCCCGGGGTGGTGGACAGCATTTTTATCGGGGCTTCCACGGACGGCGGAACCGCCGCGGATTACCGGGTATATTCCCCGGTTCACTACATCGGCCTGCAGGATGCGAGCGGAGTTTATGCGGCCGGCTCGCGCAACAACACGGCCACTTATTATGTCACCAATTTCCCCGGCAACGTTGCGCCGCCGGCAGCCCAAACGAACTTGTTTCCCTCCCAAGCCAGCTTGCGGACCCCGGATGGGACGGTGGGGATGCAATGGCGCGATGTCGCGCTTCGGAAAGTTGCCAATATCATCACCTATCGGATCGACGGAGTCCTGATCGCCACGATTGACGCCAGCACCAATGGCACGCTGGGGGGCGCGAACATCCTGTTCAATTTTTATGACATCCAGGGCAATGCGTCCACCGATCCGCTGGCCACAAACCTGTTGTTTGCGTTATTTGACAATGTGCGCATCACCAATTTCCCCAGCGTGGTCACGGTTTCGGCGACCACTCCCGATGCGGCGGAAAGCGGGCCCACTCCCGGGATCTTCACCCTCACGCGCAGCGAACCCGGCCCGGAGGTGACGGTTTTCTACGAAATGAGCGGCACCGCGAGCAACGGGATAGACTATGTGACCCTGCCAGGCTCGATCACCTTTGCCGCGGGGGCAACATCAACCAATATCACCCTGACGCCGATTGACGATAACCTGTCGGAATTTGCCGAGACGGCCACCCTGACCATCAGCGAGGGCCCCAACTATTACGGAGCGGGCAGCGCCACGGTGACCATCGCGGACAATGACACGCCTACGATTGATATCTCGACCGTGCTGGGCAGCATGTATGAGCCTCTGCCCCACGATTACGTGCGCTTCCGCCTCACGCGCCGCGGCGATCTCCAGGCGCCCAGTTTCAATGTCAACCTGGTCTATTCGGGCGAGGCTGCGGCCACCCGCCACACCGGCACGACGCCGGTCACCGTGGACCCGGGTTCGCTCTATACGGATTTCGACGTCAACCCGATCGACGACAACCTGCTGCAAGGCAACCAGACGATTGTTTGCACGGTGACCAGCGGAACGGGCTATGCGGTGGGAACCACTTCTCCCTCCGCTACCGCAACGATTGTGGATGATGAATTGCCGGCGGAGACCATCCTCTTTGCCGACGACTTCAACACGGACACTTCGGCGAACTGGATGCTCTTGTATGCCTCGACAAACGCGGCCGACAATGATTACTCCGCCATCTTCAACTATGATTACTCCCAGCATCCGTATGGGCCGATGATCCCGCCGGCTCCGCGTTCGGGCACCGATACGCACGGACTGTTCCTGCAGGTGAACAAGGGGGATGCTACGGAAGCGGCAGCCGCGCTGAACCTGTATCCCCGGAATCAAAACTTCACGGGCAACTTCGCCGTGCGGTTTGATATGTATCTGATTGCCCCGGACACCGCGACGACGGAATACGCCCTGTTCGGCATTAATCATTCCGGCAACCAAACCAACTGGTTCCGCAACAGTGCCGCTGGGTTTGCGGGCGTAGATCCCGTTGGCTGGACTTTCGACGGCCTGTTCTATGGCGTCGAGACGGATGCGGCAGCCCTGGGTGACTATGTCTTATACAGCGCCCCGACGACGGCAGGCCGGAATCCTACCGCGCTCAACTCGCGGTCGGCTTCGACGCTCACCGGCATCTTCAAAAAGCCGCCCTATGGCTACGCCGGTTCCCCGGGGAACCTGTCGGGCTCCTCCACGCCTTGCTGGTCGGAAGTCGAGATCAGCCAGGTCGGAAACCTGGTCACCCTGAAAATCAACCAAACCGAGATCTTCAGCTATACCAACAACACGGCATTCACCAGTGGCAATATCATGATCGGACACTGCGATGCCTACGACTCCGCGGCCACTTACGACGGCGGCGTGATTTACGACAACGTGCGTGTAATCAGACTGCCGGCTTCCCTGGCGCCGGCGACGATCACCAGCATTCAGCCTGTGGGAGGACCGCCGACGGGCTATCTGGTCAATTACACCGGCGGTTCGGGATCGCAATTCGTGCTGCTAACGTCGCCGACGGTGACGGCGCCGTTGTCCAGTTGGACGCGTGCGGCCACGAATTCGACCGGCAGCGGGGCCTTCTCGGTCCCGGCGGGCGCGCAGGCGTTCTATCGGATTAAGAGCGAATAAGCGCTTCTTTCGAACCCCGGGCCGGTTTTACGCCGTCCCGGCAGCGACCGCTCGGTTTGCGGGCGCGGAGGTGTTGCTGGCTGGCAACGCCCCGCGTCCTGTTTGCTTATTTCGCTGGGAGCACTCCCCAAGCGGGAACGGGTCAAGCTGTAGCGCCATTCCTCGCCTGTCGGCTTTGAGGTTTTAATCAGCGCTCTTGCGCGGGCGACAGGCGCGGGTCGTCTAAATCGAGCCGATAGAGCACCTGGTTGTAATCAT
Source organism: Verrucomicrobiota bacterium (assembly GCA_012517205.1). Classification (GTDB taxonomy): domain Bacteria; phylum Verrucomicrobiota; class Verrucomicrobiia; order Limisphaerales; family UBA8199; genus UBA8199. The sequence continues at coordinate 14,377 of JAAYVL010000021.1, read as the reverse complement.
GGCGCGGCGTGGGGGAAGGCCGACCGGCAAACTCAGTAGTGTAGGTGCCCTCGAAGATCAGAATGGGCGAATCTGCGGGAGTAAATTCCGGGTGCAGGCGCGGATTGTAGAAGGAATAATTGTCATGACTGAGCACCTTGACCGCCTTGCCCCACGGCCCGGTGGGGGCATCTGCTTCGGCGTACCAGAGTTCGCCCATGGCCGACGGTTTGCCAAACGACTCCATAAAGATGGTCACCCAGCGGCGGCGCCAGGGATTCCAGGCGATGTGGCCCGAATGCGGTTTGACGGCTGCACCATCCGTCGCCGAAGTGAAGGCGGATTGGGGTTCGAGGGCCTGCCATTGTGAGGGGTCTTGCCAGGCCTCAAAACTGGCGCGGCAGCGCATTATGGGCAGCGGATTGCCAAAGAGCACCCACGTCTGTTGCCCGTGGGCATTTGTCCAGAAAGCCGGCTGCCCCCACGGTGCCAGGGTCGGCTTGGGTTGGGAATCGGACTTGGTCCACAGCACCCGATGCGGTTCGAAAAGCTGGCGGTCGTCGTTCCACACGCAAAGTCCACATTCATAGGCTTCCATGCGTGGTTTAATCTTGGTGTAAGTGCTCACGAACCGCGGGGTGCCGTGTTTATCCGGCAGGCTGACGCACCCGCTAAGCCAGGTGGGGCCGCTGCCAGGCAACCGCGCCACCGCACGCGGAACCCCATTGGTATCAGCAAAGTAATCCAGTTTGAGCCGGAGTGGCGGCGCAAAGCCGGCCAGCGGCTGGATGGCACTGGTGGCGCAGGTGGTATCAAAGATGCCCAGTGGATACTGCGGCACGATAGTATCCCCCCAGATCCAAAAGAGCTTCCCGCGATGGACAGCGTTCTGGACGCTATCACAACCCAGGATGCCCGATTCGCGCCAAGTAAGTTCGCGCCCGCATTTCTGGCTTTCGGCAAACAGGCCGCCACCGGTGATGCGCCCGAGTCGGCGGGCGATGATGGTGCGGTTAACTTCGATTTTAAGCGTCTGGCCGGGCTGCGGCGTCAGGCGCGCGCCACGGTAGCCAAAACCATCCTTAGGTCGCTCGTAGCCCTGCCCATGCACATCAAACCACGTCTCGCGCCCCATCAACTCCGGCAGGTCGAACGCGATGACCCCGGCGTTATCCGTGACGAACCGGACACTGTGCGTGGTGCGCAACTCAACCATCGGCACCGGCCAACCCGTGCCGTGCTCAATCACTTCGATGCGGCAAGGTTCCACCGCCCGGAGCGCGGGGGGCGGCCAGGCTAAACCAGCCAGCAACAGCACCCCGCAAGCCGAGACCGGGATTCTCATACGTCGGCGGGCGGGGAGGAGGTTGATTCCTGCCCTTCCAATACCGCGACTGCCGCGGCGTAATTCTGGGTGTGGCTCAAGCTGATCTGCAACCGCTGCCCGCCACGGGCCGCCAGCAGTTGCCGGCCCGCTTCGTGCAGAATCACAAAGGGCTGGCCGCTGGCGTGGCGGCCTATCTCCATATCGCGCCAGCCAAGCTGAGCGCCAATGCCAGTGCCAAACGCCTTGGAAATGGCCTCCTTGGCGGCAAAGCGCGCCGCCAAGAACGGGGCGGGCGCCCGGTGCGCGAGGCAGTAGGCAATCTCGTTGGGATGCAATATGCGGTTCAGAAACCGTTCGCCGAATTTCTCATGCGAAGCCTGAATTCGGCTGACTTCGATGATGTCAATACCCACGCCGAGAATCATGTCGTCTGTCTGAGGCCGAAAGCCGGATACGGCCAGGAGTCCAGCCTTAAGCCCTCCTCAACCCGGGTAGCCAGCCATCAAGCGCAGCATATCCTGCACGGCGGTCGTGAGGCCGGTCATGACGGCGCGGCTGATAATGGAATGTCCGATGTTCAACTCGACCAAATGCGGCACCTGGTGAAGCATTTGCAGATTCTGATAGTTCAAGCCGTGCCCGGCATTGACGTTCAGGCCCAGCGCGTGAGCCTGCCTGGCGCCCGCGATCAGCCGTTCCAGTTCCGCCTGCCGATGCGCCTCCTGATCGAAGGCTTCAGCGAATGCCCCGGTATGCAATTCGATGAATTGACTGCCCGCCCGCGCGGATGCTTCGATTTGCGCCGGATCGGGCGCGATGAACAGACTGACCTCGATGCCGGCATCGTTCATGCGCTTCCGGGTCTCGGTGATCACCGCCAGGTTTCCCGCGACCTCCAGCCCGCCTTCGGTAGTAATTTCCTCCCGCCGTTCGGGCACCAGGCAAACGATGTCCGGCTTGAGGCGAAGGGCGATCGCAACAATCTCCGGCGCAACGGCCATTTCCAGGTTGAGCCGCGTCTTGATGGCCTCTCGCATCTTCCAAACATCGCGATCCTGCATGTGGCGCCGGTCTTCGCGGAGGTGGACGGTGATGCCGTGCGCACCTGCCGCCTCGCAAGCCAGCGCTGCGGCCACCGGGTCGGGTTCACCCCGCTCGCGCCCGCGGTAGCGCGCTTCGCGCAACGTCGCCACATGATCCACATTAACGCCCAGTTTCAACATACCGGTGATTATGGTTTAGCCCGCAGCCAGTTCGCAACCTAAACATATTTGCCATTGCCTCCTTCGGCAACCTTCTGTTTCCATACGCCGTGCCAAGAAAGCAATTATTCATAGCGCGCTGGCTGCTGGTGTTGTGCTGGATGGGGGTAATCTTTTCCGCCTCCGGCGACCAAATGTCATTCGACCGCTCCCGGCACATCATCGGCTCATTTCTGTGCTGGCTGGTACCGCAGCTTTCGCCCGAAGCAATCCATGCTGTGGTGGTCGTGCTGCGCAAATGCGCCCACGTGGCGGAGTACGCCGTGCTGGCCTGGCTGATCTGGTGGGCCTTAGACCAGTTCTCGGTTTCGCGCGCCCCAGACTGGCCCTGGCCTAAAGCCGGCCTGGTCCTCACCCTGGTAACTCTCTACGCCATAAGTGATGAACTCCACCAGACTTTCATTCCTTCGCGTGGAGGTTGTGTGCAGGATGTTTTGCTCGATACCCTGGGCGGCGCGCTCGGGCTGCTCGTTTTGTGGGCCGCCTGCCGGTTGAAAAAACGCGAATAAGCCGCCTCCTCTTTATCCCTTCCACCCCGCAGCCCCAGCGCTTCTTATCGCACGACCTTCAGCCAGCCCAGCGATGCCGGCACATGAAAGTCCGGGTCCCGGGTTTTCGGATCCACCCAGCTTATCCATTCCTCGACGGGGGGCGGTCCCTCCGCTTTCCGGCCCAGGTTATGCACGCTGGTTTGCGGCTCGATTGGCCGCCCACTGCGGTCATGGCTGAATTCCGCCCGGTAGAGGCCGCCGCGTATCTTCACTCCGGGACGCAAGGCCGGGAACCCCAGTGCCACCAGGCTTTCCAGGGGAATACGCCCCTCCACCTCATATCCGCCGGGCAACAGCACCCCTCGGGTTTCCAGCCCCATGCACTGCCATTTCGCTTCCAAACGCCGATAATACGAGCCGCGATAGTCATACACCCGTCCCCGGGCATCCACTTCGAAGCAGTAATAATCCTGCATCTGGTCATCCCGCCCTAAAAACACCTCGACGCGGTCTTCTAACACCACATCCAACTCGTCCCGCAAATGATCGAGCACCACGGTGTCCGCATCCTGCACACGGAACGTAAAAAAGAGATGCATCCCGTCGCACAACGCACGGAATTCCGTCTTTGGAGCCTTCGCCCGTTTCCAGGGAAACGCAAACCGCCGGTTCACTACCGCTTGCATCCACGCCGGTTCATCTGCCCGCCCGTCCAGCGTGATCTGCGCCCCAGGTCGCCACCGCACTCGGTAGGTCTGTCGGGATGGCTTTCCGGGTGGAGGGCTCAGGGGACTGCCTGCCACCGCCGATTCCTCCGCACCGGCTCCCGCCACGACCAGCAAAAATGCTATCCCAACCCGTTTAGCTGCCAACGCCAGTTGCTTCTTCATGCGATTCAGCCTGCGGCCATTCCGCTGCCAACGCAAGTCTGGCCATGATTCTCGTAATAGGAAATCAGGTCTCACCAAAATGTCTTCCCCTACTGATCCAGCCGGACAACTGTTAACCTTTTATGGCCGCCAAGGCTTGACAAATGGCCCTTTTTACCCCATAGATATGGTGTCCGAGTGATAGAACGTTTCTTCAGCGGGGTTCCCCACCCCCACCTCCTTGGCGTCTATCGCTCGGACATTCAACGAACGCCCGTGCTGGTTTTCGGCCTTCCAATGGGCGGCTTTCGGGCCGTTGGGAGCATGAATCTCGCCGCCAGCTCTCAAGGGTAAAGAAATAAACGATTGGCAAAGGCACGCTCGATATGCTATAAACACGCTCCGCTTCTGTTGGGAGCGGTTGGAAACGCCAGTAAAAGAGAATAGGAATTTGTTTTATGTCACAGCATCGGAGTCTGCGCGCGGCAGCCACTTTGGGCGGCAAGCGGAATGTGCTCAAGCGTTTTGAGCGAATCGAACTGCTCAAAAAGCGCGGTCAATGGAAGGAAGGCGACCGCATCACTGGTTTGCGCAAGACCAAAAAAGACGCCTAAATTGGCACTTTAACGCAGCGCACGGGATAGCGAATGCTACCGGGCCCCTGCCTTTTCCAGATGGTTCGCCTGCAAAAGTTCCTAGCGGATGCGGGTATTGCTTCCCGGCGCGTAGGTGAACAGATGATTCTGGCGGGTCGGGTGGCGGTGAACGGCCAAACCGCCGGTGAACTGGGATTCCGAATTGACCCGGCCCGCGACCGAGTGGCGGTGGACGGCAAGCCGGTTCGGGCGAAGCGCAAGGTCTATGTGGCATTGAACAAACCCCGAGGGGTGGTCTGCTCCCGGCGTGATGAATTTGAGCGCCCGACGGTTTACAGTTTGTTGCCCGGGGAATGGAGCCATCTGCATACGGTTGGGCGGCTGGATTACCACAGCGAAGGATTGATCTTTCTAACCAATGACGGCGAGTTCAGCCTGCGGCTGACGCATCCCCGCTACGGGGTGCGAAAGCGCTACGTGGCAACCGTGGAAGGCCGGGTGGCGGAGGAAGTCTTGGGCCAGTTCACGCTGGGGATATGGCACCAGGGCGAGAAGTTAAAAGCGGAGCGAACCCGGCTGGTTTCCAGTGGTTCGACGCAAAGCGTGGTGGAATTGGAATTAGCTCAGGGCAAAAACCGGGAAGTGCGGCGGTTGTTCGAATCGCAAGGTATGACGGTCAAACGGTTGCAGCGGATCCAGATAGGGAAAATCAAGCTGGGCGAGCTGCGACCGGGTAAATGGCGGATATTGACAGAGCCCGAGATTAAATCTCTAATGTGCTGAATTATGAAATACAACTGTTGGTTGGTGTTGGGGATAATGCTTTCAACAAGTTTGCTAGCGCAAGAGGCAACGGATACGGCCCCGCCCGCGGCCATCCAAATGCCCGTGGCGGCACCGCCTGCGGATCTGGCGCCGGCCGCCGCCAAAACAAACGCGCCCGCAGCCAAGGCGGCGAAAAAGAAATCCACCCCAAAGATGGCGCACAAGGCGCCCGTGAAAAAGGCTCCCGCCCGGAAAACGGCCACCTGGCCGGAATTGCGAACGATGCCGCTGGTCGCCGGCCCGGCAATGGTCGTGGCCAGCAACGTCAATGTGCGTGGCCAGGCCAAACTCAAGAGCGAGATCGTGACGCAAGTGACCAAAGGCCAGACCGTTACGGTGATCGAGGAGATTGTGCGCAATAATTCCGGGCCGGACGAACCCTCCGCCTGGGCCAAAATCACCTTGCCGCCCGGCGCTCGCGCATGGGTGCATAATGCCTATCTCAAGGCCGCTGACCAAACGGTCGTGCCGCGGCGACTCAACCTGCGCAGTGGCCCCGGCGAGAATTATAGCGTGATTGGCCTGCTGCACCGAGGCGACGTGGTGAAGCCAATCATCACGAAAGAAGATTGGACCGAGATCGAGCCACCCGCAATCGCCTATGCGTTTGTGGCGGCACAATATCTCAGCCAGGAAGCGCTGCCGCCATCGGTTCCCACACCGACCGCCGTGACTGCAGTTCCCCCCGTCGCCCCACCACCGGAACCGCCGCCCGCGCCGGCCACGGTAACGGTAATCCCGCCGGGACCCTCGCAACCGGTTGAACCGCCGCCCACGCCGACCACGGTGGCGGCAGCTCCCGCGGTGGCGCCTCCCCCCGCTGAACCTCCCGCCCTGCCTCCGCCAACCGCGGCTCCCGACGTGACGACGCTGGCGGAAACTCCCGCTGCGCCAAGCGGACCGGAAATGATCGAAACCCCGGAAGAAGAGGAAGAACCGCTGCCACCGCGCATCGTGGAGCGCGAAGGCATCGTGCGCGGCATGACCAGCATTCAAGCTCCCTCCCCATTTGTGTTGGTGAGCCCGGAAACCGGTCGAAATATTGATTATCTCTACACCACATCCCGGCAACTGGATCTGCGGCGTTATAAAGGCTTGCGGATCATCGTGACCGGAGAGGAGGCTCTGGACGAGCGATGGGGCACTACACCCGTCATTACGATCCAGAAAATCCAGGTGGTGGAGTAATGGCTCCAGCGAACCTTATTGACGGACGGGCCATTGCCCGGCAACTGCAAGGCGAGCTGGTCCAGCGCATCGAGGCGCTCAAAGGCAGGGGCGTTCAGCCGGGGTTGGCCTTCGTGCGTGTGGGCGAGGACGCCGCTTCGAAAGTTTATGTCGGCCGCAAGGAAAAGATGTGCGCCGAGCTGGGAATCGCTTCGGAAACACACGTCCTGCCGGAACAAACGAGCGAGCCTGAACTCCTGGTGCTGCTGGATCGGTTGAATGCCGACCGGCAGCTGCACGGCATCCTGGTGCAGGCCCCCCTGCCGCCGCACCTCCGCGCGACGACGGTTTACGCCCGGGTAAGCCCGGAAAAGGACGTGGACGGTTTTCATCCGCTCAATGTGGGCAAACTGATGCTGGGCGATCCGACGGGATTTCTCCCCTGCACCCCTGCGGGAATACGCGAATTACTCGCGCGGTCGGGAGTCCAGGTAGCCCGGGCGGAGGTGGTGGTGCTGGGGCGGGGCAACATTGTGGGCAAACCGATGGCGGCCATGCTCTGCCAGAAAGCCCCCCACGCCAACGCCACGGTGACCCTATGCCATTCCGCGACCCGGGACATCGGGGCGCACTGCCGGCGGGCTGACATTCTCATCGCCGCAATGGGAGTAGCCGAATTTGTGAAGGCAGACATGGTCAAGCCCGGGGCGGTCGTGGTGGATGTGGGCGTCAATCGCGTGAGCGATCCGTCCGCCAAAGGCGGCTCCCGGCTGGTGGGGGATGTGGATTTCGCCGCCGTGCAACCGATAGCCGGCCAAATTACCCCCAATCCCGGCGGCGTGGGCCCCATGACCATTGCGATGCTGATGCAGAACACCGTCCGGGCGGCGGAACACGCTGCCCGGTAGAAAGGCATTCATTATGCAACCGACCCGAATCCTGCCCGACCTGCAGTGCTCGCTGATGTGCGAAGAAGTTCGCCAGGAGGCCAACGCCAACTTTTTCCTGATCGGGGTGCTCGGCCTCATTCGCGTGCCACAATTGCCGGTGATGGCCTTCAAGCTGAGCGTGTTCAACCGTTGGACCGCGGGAGTGGGGCAGTTTATCGAAACCACCCGCTTCATCGCCCCGGATCAAACCACCGTGCTGCGCAAAGGCGAGGTCAAGTTCAGTTTGAAGGAAGCCGGCCAGCACGCAACCAACGTGACGGTCTTCACGCAGGTGGAGTTTAAAACCGTCGGCACCTACTATGTGGAAGTGCTGGTGGATGACGTCATGAAACTGCGCTATCCCGTGCCGGTGATTCACACGCCGCCACCCCAGCCGCCATCAGCGCCACCGGTTCCGCCCGCGCCGGCGAGCTAAGCCGCCTCCCCCGGAGGCGGACCGCCCGGCACGGCACGAAAGCCGGACTGCCGCCGCAAACGCGCGGGACGCACATGAATGCCCCAGATGCCAAAACACAGGCTGCCTGGCAGCCGCTGACCTTCAAAGGCGTGGCGGCTTTTGCCGGCGGGACGATGAGCCAATTATTGCTCATTCAGATCGTCGTGGCTCTGCTGGCCGGAAGCACGGTGATCTGGCTTGTCCACCGGGCCTGGTTTCCCACGATTGAGGAAGCCATCAACTCCCTGCCGCCCCAGGGAGAACTACGTTCCGGCCAATTGCTCTGGACGGGAGATGCGTCGGCACGCCTCGCCGAAGGGCGGTTCCTGGCGCTCACCGTTGACCTGGATCATGCAGGCAAGGTGCGCTCCCCGGCGCATATTCAAATCGAATTCGGACGGACCGACTTCCGGGTCTATTCCTTGCTCGGCTCCTGCCAGGGAAGCTATCCGCGCGGACAATCCCTGGCCTTCAATCAAACGGAACTCCGCCCCTGGTGGGGAGCCTGGGCCCCGGCAATCTTGATGATAACGGGGCTGGGGGTGGCGGCCGGGCTGCTGGTGATCTGGGCGGGGCTGGCGACCCTATACACTTTGCCAGTATGGCTGGCGGGTATTTTCGCGGACCGGCAATGCAGCCTGGGCGGAAGCTGGCGCCTGGCCGGCGCGGCGCTCATGCCCGGCGCCCTTTTGACCTGCGCGGCGATTCTGCTGTACGGCGGAGGGCGCCTGGATCTATTGCAATTGGCCGCGATCGGCGTGGCGCATGTAATGCTGGGCTGGGTTTACCTGATCCTCAGCCTTTTGCGCCTGCCGCGGCTGGAGGAAGCCGAGGCCGCCCGGAGGAATCCGTTCGCGTGATTGCCTGTCGCCGCCCATTCAGCTAACTTGTGGCATGATGTTTTCTGTGGGCGCATATCGGTCGGCGTTGTTGGCGCTGGCCTGCTTGCTCTTGAGCGGCTGCTTGCCCTCCGCCCCGGGGGAGGAGGAAAAGGAACCGCATTTTCTGGCGGGCCGAAATCGCGTCAACAGCCTGGACTTCCGGGGGGCCATTGAATCCTTCGAAAAGGCCTTGGAAGCAAACCCGCGGTCGGCGTCAGCCCACTTCGAGCTGGGCTGGCTGTTTGATCAAAAGGAACCTGATCCGGCGGCGGCAATCTACCACTACGAACGCTACCTCAAACTATTCCCCAACTCCGGCAAGGAGGAATTGGTGAAAACCCGCATCCTGGCCTGCAAGCAGCAACTGGCCCAGGCGATTTCCCTGGCGCCGGGAATGGAAAAGCTGCAGCGCGACCTGGAACAGCTTACAACCGAAAACAAACGCTTGCGGGAAGAACTCGAAAAATGGCGCGCCAGCGCCTCGCGCGTGCAAAGTTCTGCCGCATCCCCGACTCCTGCCATCCCCGGCCCCCGGGAGGTTCAACTGCCCAGTCCCAGCGCGGCGGTGACAACCGGCGCGGCACTGCCCGCGGGGGGAAGTCCGAACCGGCTCCCGAGCGTGCCCCCGGCTCCCGCGCGAACCCATACCGTAAAAAAAGGGGAAACCCCCACTACGATCGCCCGGATTTACGGCGTAAAGGTTGAGTCGCTGTTGGCCGCCAATCCCCGGCTGAATCCACGGCGCATGCAGGTAGGGCAAGTGCTGAAAGTTCCGCCGCGCTAGGCGGGCAGTTCTCCGGGCGTCGCGGGTGCGCGGCGGACGCCGCGGCAAGCGCCCCGGATGCCGCGAAAGCCTGCGCCTCTTTGCTATGCGGGTTCGACGCCCTGGCAGCGCCCGAGCGGGGCTAATTCCCTCGCGGCTTGGGTTTCAGACCGCGCAAATGCTCGTCAAACCAATCGGCGAAGAGTTCTATATCCCTGCTCGAATCCGGCCAGCCGTGCTGCTTGCCTTCCCGCACCTCCAACCGGGCAATCACCCCCTCCTCCCGGCAGCGTTGGACAAATGTCTGGCTCTGGTAAATGGGCACGAGCTTGTCGGCATCGCCGTGGATAATAAGAACGGGCGGCATGTTGGAGTGGACAAAATAGATGGGCGAAATCTCCCGCCCCAGCTTCTGCCGTTCCTCGGCCGTGTCCGCGCGCGGGCCGAATGCAGCCTTGAAATCCTTTAACACCCCCACTCCCACAGCGTCTTCGCCCGGCCGGCTGTAGTTGAGAAAATCAGTCGGCGGAAAGAAGCAGGCGACCCCCTGCACCGCGCTGCTTTCACGATCCACGGGATCCCTGGCCTGCGGATCGCCGGGACCGCCTTGCGTGGCCATGGTGAGCGAAAGATGCCCGCCCGCACTGCCGCCAGTGATGCCGAGGCGATTGGGATCCACCCCATACCGGGCGGCATTATGCCGGATGAAGCGCACCGCACGGTGGATGTCGGGCACGATCTCCGTGATCACGAACTTCGGCTGGGAACCATGCACCACGGCAAAAACGGTATAGCCGCGCTTCAGCAGGGGCTTGAGGTAATTCGCGTTGATAAACTCATGCGCCGAGACCCAGCCGCCGCTGACCATGTGAAGAATCCCCACCCCATTGGCCGGCTGCGGTTGAATAACATCCAGCGTGAGGGCGGTGCCAAATTTGCGCCCGTAGATGACATCTTCGGTACGGGTGAAGTTATCATTCGTTTGAGCGCCGACACTGGCCCCGAGCAGCAGCAGGCAGGCGCCCAGCACATTTTTCATGGCATGCATAGGGGCAATCTAACGGCAGCCTTTGCCGGGAGCAAGCATCCCCACTACGCGCCCGCGCCCGCGCGCAAAGCCCTGCGGCGCCAACGGGAAAGCCTCACACGTTAAACTTGAAGAGCAGCACATCCCCGTCACGGACAACGTAGTCCCGGCCTTCGAGACGATAATGGCCGGTTTCGCGGGCGCGGCTGACCGAACCTTCTTTGACCAGGTCAGCCCAATTCACCGTTTCGGCTTTGATAAAACCGCGCTCAAAATCAGAATGGACGGTCCCGGCGGCTTTGATAGCCGTGGCGCCGGCGGGAATCGTCCACGCGCGGACTTCCTTCTGGTTGAAAGTAAAAAAGGTGCGCAACCCCAGCAAATGGTAGGTGCTTTGGATCAGCGCGGCGCCGCCCGGCTCCCGCACCCCCAGCTCCCGCAGGTAATCCTGCGCTTCTTCCGGCGAAAGATCGGCAACCTCGCTCTCCAACTGCGCGCAGACCACCACGGTATCGCAGGCCTGGTGCGCGCGGGCGTACTGGCGAACTTTGGCAACCTGTGGATGCGTATCCACGGCGGCCAGGTCGCTTTCCGTCACATTGGCAACGTAGATCGTGGGCTTGTCGGTGAGGAGAAAGAAGCCGTGGACGATGATTTTCTCGCTGGGGGCCAGCGGCAGGCCGAGCGTATTGGCGGGCTGGCCAGTGTTCAGGTGGTCCCCGAGTTTCTCCAGCAAGTGCGCCTCCACCAGGGCGTGCTTGTCACCGCGTTTAACCTCGCGCGCAATCTTTTCCAGCCGCTTCCGGACCGTCTCCAGGTCGGCCAGCACCAGTTCGGCGGTCACAATCTCGATATCCCGCACCGGGTCAATGTCCCCGGCGACGTGAACGATATCCGGATCCTCGAAACAGCGCACCACTTGAACGAGCGCATCCACCTCCCGGATATGGCTGAGGAACTTATTGCCAAGCCCCTCCCCATGCGCGGCGCCTTTGACCAGGCCGGCGATGTCCACAAATTCAAAGGTCGTCGGAATCCGCGTTCCGACCTTAACCACCTGGGCCAGTTGGTCGAGCCGGGGATCGGGCACGCTGACAACGCCGAGGTTGGGTTCGATGGTACAGAACGGGTAATTTTCCGCCGGGGCCTTGTGTGACCGGGTGATGGCGTTGAAGAGCGTGGATTTCCCGACATTCGGAAGACCGATAATGCCTGCCTTAAGCATGACGCTGTTATAGCTGGAAGGAGCGCCGGGGACAAAGGGAAAAACACGGCCACAATCGCCTGCCCCGCCAGCAACTCGACCCCCGAGCTGGCAGCCTAAAACGCGCCCGCGGCTACCCGGCAGCGGCGCGAATGGCCTGCTTGAACTCCGCCAGGCCTTCGCCGAAGGCGGCGGCCATGGACAGGATCGAAACCCGTCGGATGCGGCACTTGAACGCTTTCAGGTTCTCCCGCGCCGCCGCCTCGTCCATTTTGTTGGCGACGATCAGGCGCGGCTTCTCCACCAGCGCGGGATCGTAAAGCTCCAGCTCGCGGAGCAGGCTCCGGTAATCGTCCCACGGAGCGCGGCCGTCGGTTCCCGCCATGTCGAGCAGCAGCACCAGCACTTTGCATCGCTCGATATGCCGCAGGAACTCGTGACCCAACCCGACATTGCGGTGCGCGCCTTCGATCAGGCCTGGCACATCGCACACAGTCAGGCGATGATAATCCGGGTATTCCACAATGCCGATTTGCGGGTGAAGCGTGGTAAACGGGTAGGGGGCGATTTTGGGCCGGGCGCGCGAGATGGCGGTAAGCAAGGTGGACTTGCCGGCGTTGGGGTAACCCACCAACCCCACTTCCGCCATGATGCGCAGCTCCAGGAGAAAGTTGCCTTCGCCGCCAGGCTCGCCGGGTTGCGCAAAGCGCGGCGTCTGCCGCACAGCCGTGGCAAAATTGCGATTCCCCAATCCCCCGCGGCCGCCCTGGCACAACACAAAGCGCTGCCCCGGTTCCACCAGGTCTATGACCAACTCGCCCCGCGACTCCGGACCGGAAGCCAGGCCCCCGGCGGCGGGGACGCTGACGGGAAGCGCCGCCTCCTCCCCATCCGCGTCCGCTTCCCCGGGCAGAGTACGAAGCATCCGGCGCCGGCGCGATTGGCTCTGATATTCCCGGCGAGCGGAGGTTCGGGAGATTTCGCCGTCCGCCGCGGCATCGAGCCGCCAGACCAGCGTGCCGCAGGGAACTTTGACCACCAGGTCCCTGCCCGCGCGGCCGTCCATCCCTTTGCCCAACCCGGGTTCGCCGTCCGCCGCCAGCAGGCGCGGCTGGTAGAACTGGGCGATCAGGTTGTTCAGGTCATGATCGGCTTCGAGAATAACGTCGCCGCCGCGGCCGCCATTGCCGCCGCTCGGGCCGCCCTTGGGACGAAACTTCTCGCGCTGGAAGGCGACACAGCCTTTGCCGCCGTGGCCGGCTCGCGCATAAACTTTGATCTCGTCAATGAACATTAGAACCGGCGCAACGCAAGTGTTCGGCGAGCGCGAAGCGGCCGCCCGGCAAGCCCCCGGCACTTCAGCGCCACCCGGGGTTCCCACCGCGCCGCGCTCCGCTTTCCGGCTGCCATCACTTCGATCCCCGCGAAAAAAAAGGCGAGGCCGGAGCCTCGCCGCCAAGAGTCGTCCAGCACGCTTAACTGCCGGTGGGAGCCGCTTCCGCCAGCACGTTGACGCGGCGGCTGTTCCTATCGAACGCCACCCTGCCGTCCACCAGCGCGAACAGCGTCCAGTCGCGCCCTGTGCCGACATTCCGCCCGGCAACAAACTTGGTGCCGCGCTGACGCACTAGAATGCTGCCGGCGCTCACCCGTTCGCCGCCAAATCGCTTTACGCCCAGCCGTTTGCTGATGCCATCACGCCCGTTGCGAGCGCTACCCTGACCTTTTTTGTGTGCCATAAATTCCTCTCTGCTGCTTGTTAACGAGTATTTGCTGACGCCGGTTTAGAGCTTGATCTCCTTAACCTTTACAACCGTCAGCTCCTGCCGATGCCCGATCGTCTTGCGATAGCCCTTGCGGCGCTTCATCTTGTAAACGAGCGTCTTGTCGCCTCGGATGTGCTTGACCACCTCGGCCGTCACCGTAGCGCCGGTAACGGTCGGGGCGCCCACGGTGACCTTGCCGTCATTATTCACCAGCAGCACGCGGTCAAAGTTCACCGCCTGCCCGGCGTCCACCGCCAGGCGATCAACTTCCAGCGTATCGCCCGCACTGACCCGATACTGTTTGCTTCCTGTTTCTAATACAGCGTACATAAATTGTTCGGACTAAAGGAGGCGTGATGAAACCAGAACCCCGCAGCGGTGTCAACACGTCAGTTTGCATTATGAATAGTCCGTCCATGCCGCAAAAGCAAGCCTCAAGACGGCTCTGACCAGGCTGCCGCCAGATTCCGCCCCGGCTGGCCCTGGACATGCCCGCGCAATTAGCCGGTCGGGCTGGCCGCAGCCTGCAATCTGTCTTCGAGTAGCCAGACAGGGCCAGGCTTAAGCAACTCGCAACGCTTCCCTGGAACCATGCCCCAGCAAGGACGAAAACCGGCCATTGGGAGGACTTGCCGCAGATTACGCAACTATTGGACGCTTTCGGCTATTTCCATCGAGGTCTGCCCACTTCTTGGTAGTGTCCTAAAAGTTCTGCAAAAAGCAGCGGGTCATGGTAAGCCACTGGGGTGAATAAAGAACCCAGAAACGAAAGGCAAAGAACCATGACCCGAAAGGTTGAAAAGAACGTAAAGACAGTAGCATTGGAGTTGGAAG
>JAAYVL010000012.1 GCA_012517205.1 Verrucomicrobiota bacterium | reverse complement strand
CCGGGCCCCGGGCGGCCCCGGCCCGGCCCGGCGCGCGCCGGCCCGCCGCCACCACCTGGCAGTTCTCCACCCGGAGCAAGTGGGTCACGCGCCGGGGCAAATCCTCCGGCCGCGTGGTGACCAGCAGCACCCGCAACCGTCCGGCCATCAGCCGTTCCAGGGCCGCGTGGAAATGCCTCCGGGTGGCGGCATCCAGGCCCACAAACGGCTCGTCCAGAATCAGCAGCCGCAGCGGACGGCACAGCACCCGCGCCAGCTCGACCCGCTGCCGCTCCCCGTTGGACAGGGAAAGCAGCGTCTGCTCCCGCAACGGGCCAAGGGCCAGCAAATCCACTGCCCCCCGCTGGCGGCGCTCGAATTGCGCCCGCGCCCGCGCCGAACCCGCGCCCACTTCAAACGGGTTGATATCCATGACCCGTTCATAAGCGAGAAAATCGCGCACCCGCAGGGAGCTCTCCTCCTCCAGGCTGTTCCAGCGGGACTGCGCCACCGCGCCGCCCCAGCCGGCCTTGCTGCGCTCGAACGAAACCTGGCCAATCATTTCCTCCGGGCTCAAGCCCGGCCCGGGCCGGAAATGGTAGCGCAACTCGCCCCCGACCAGCGGCAGCCGCCCGCACAGGCCATCCGCCAGCAGTGACTTGCCCGAGCCGTTGCCCCCGACCAGCGCCCACTGCTCGGGCCACCGCCAAATCCAGGTGGTGCGCGCAAAGACCAGCCGCTCCCCCAGCCGGAAGACCCCATCCCGCAGGGAGAGAAACGGCCGCGCGGAAGCCGAAACCATTGCACTCATCTACAACCATCCGAAATCTGCGCCGGAACCAGCCGGCAATGCACGCCCTATTTTACCGCGCCGGGAAAGCGCGCCCGGGCGCGGACGGCTCTCCTTGCCCGCGCCCGCCCGCCAAAATCCCCGCTCCTGCGAGGGGGTGCCGTCACTCCCGGTTTTCGCCCCGGCGGCGCCCCACGGGCTTGCCCGCGCCGCGCGGGATTTCCGGGCCATCCCGTCGCGGCCGGGTTCCGGGGCGCAAACATTGCAACAAAAAACTGTTGCGGCCGGAGTTGGGTTTTATTACACTCGCGCCATGCTTGGTGAGACTCGAAAGCCCGTCTGTCTTCACCCACGCAGGATTCAAGGCCTGCGGGTGCGTCCCAAACAAATCCCCTTTAACCGGAGCGGCGATAGCTCGCGCGGGCGCCTTTCCGCCGGCCGGTCCGCCGGGCGGCGGCCGGCGTTCACCTTGATTGAGCTGCTGGTGGTGATTGCCATCATCGCCATTTTAGCGGCGCTGCTGCTGCCGGCGCTGGCCCGGGCGAAAGTAAAGGCGCAGCGGATCAGTTGCCTGAGCAACCTGCATCAGATTGGGTTGGGGCTGCATATGTATGCGTCGGATCACGAGGATCACCTGCCGACGGTTTTCCGCACCGCCTCGATTTTCACCACCTACTGGCTGCGCGTCAACCAGGAGTATAAGAACCTGGGGCTGCTTTTCAGTGGCGATTACGTCAAGACCCCCAGGGCCTTTTATTGCGTATCCGGCAAGCTGCGCGCGGATGAAGTGCTGGCGTATGACGGGCCGGACAATCTCTGGACCAATGCGAATGTGCGCTCTTCCTATCCCTGCCGCACCGTGTTCAAAAACAACGCTTTGGCGACCGAGTGGAAACTGTCGGCTTGCGTCACCAACGTGATTTACAGCGACTTCATCGGCGTCCAAAACTACCGGGGCGGCGGCATTGACCAGGGCTACATCTACCCGGTCCACAACGGCGAGGGCTACAACCGGTTGTTCGGCGACGGCTCCGGCCGATGGACGCGCCCGGGGCCGCTGACCCGGAAAGTTTCTGCCGCGGTTCCCAGCCCCGTGCAGATGATTAACTACTACCAGGAGTTGGACATCCTCAGGTGATGAACGATCCCCGGGGGCTGGGCCTCCGGCCGTGAAAACGTAACGGCTCCGGCGGCAGCGACGCTCACCGGAAAGGACGGGCAACTGTTGACAGGCCCGGGATCGCTCGTTTCGCCGGGATGCCATTCCGGCAGGTTTCCGACGCTTGCCCCGCTCAGGGAAATGCGACGCATATCCCCTGGCTCCCAGGTCGCGGCCGGCTTAACCAGAACGACTCAGTTGGGCCGTTCAACCGCCCGCCCTCGTTCCCTCGGAACAGTTGTGTCCGTCAAGTTCAGCAAATTGGTTATCATGGTTTCCACTCAAGGTGTTTCTTGGCTTGCCCCCTGCGGCGGCGCCGCCGCAGGGGGCAAAATCGCGCGCTACGCCGCCACCGCGAGCGCCGGCGCTTTCTT
>JAAYVL010000050.1 GCA_012517205.1 Verrucomicrobiota bacterium | reverse complement strand
GGTTTGACCCCGCGTGAAAGCGCCGGTTGGGTTTCGCCGCGTAAGGCGCGTCCCAAGCTCCACAGGTGCTGGCTGCCGTGATAGAAATCCAAGAGTTCCAGCGCCTTCGGCCACCGATCCTTTTTGAGGTTCCACACCCATTCGGCTCCATCGCCTAAGAACCGCACGTTCCGGGCACGTCCCAGCCCTTCTCGCGGGGCTTCCCAGTGCCGCCGCTGACCCAACCCCATCGCCGGGTCCTGCCAACTAACCCCCACCTTATCACTCAAAATGCCGCGTCCGGCTTCGGTACGGGCGGCCGCCGCGTGGCGGTAGAATAGGCCCAACTTCAATTCGTGCCCTTCGACGCGCAGTTGTTGGGTCTTCTTTTTACCCCACCCCGCTCCGCGATAGCGCACTGGGCAACCGCCGACCATGATCACGCCCAACTCCGTGCGGCCCCGCCGCGCCAAACGTTCCTGCGGCGGCGGTTCATACCGGCTCCGCGCTGGGCGCTCGGCACGGGCACCGACCCGTTGTACCAGCGCATGCCGCGTCGCGTCGTCTATGCCGCCCGCCCATCGGCTGGCCCCCTGCGCGGCCGCCTCATCCGAACCGGTGGCCGTCACCGTGAAGCACAGCTTCTCGGCGTACCCAGGGGTGATCTTCTGATGCGGGCCCAACCCCCAGGCCCGCTGCAACGCACAACCACACTGACCCGCAACCGGATCCCGGCCCTAATCAACCCCCAGTTTTACCGCGCCCAGTTCGCGGCGCAGGGTAACGGGCCTGCGCCGTCGCTGCTGGAGGGGGAAAAACCTCGCCGCTCCTGTCGGCGAGTGCTTGCAGACGCTCCTCCAGTCGTTGGCGTCCCCATTCGCGGGCTTCCGCCACGACCGCTCGTTCGAGGTCCGCCAGACGGGGAAACGGTTGGGATATGGACGATGTTGGTTTCCTATAATGACTCGGCTTGCATAGTGGTGTTATGCCGGTCGAGGAACCGTTACCCCCCTGGCTTAAGGACAGTGTCAAGATGCACCCATTCGCCCGGAACCGCCGCAAAATCTTTTGACACGCCCGCCGGGGCGGCGTATTAGCGTGAACTGGATTATGTTATTACGCCTTGGTTGCTATGCGGGGTCCCTGCTGGCGCTGCTGGGCGGCGCCGGCGCGTTCGGGGCCGAAACCTTCCGCGTCGCCACCTACAACGTGGAAAACTATCTCGACGCGCCCACCGAAACCCGCTCCCCCAAACCCGCCGCCGCCCGCGCCAAGGTGTGCGAAAGCATCCTCGCCCTCAAACCCGACGTGCTCGCCGTGCAGGAAATGGGCCGCCCCAGCGCCCTGCTCGAACTGCGCGACGCCCTCAAAGCCGGCGGCCTCGACCTGCCCCACTGGGAGCACGTCGCGGGCTGGGACACCAACATCTTCGTCGCCGTCCTCAGCCGCTTTCCCTTCGCCGCCCGCCGCTCGCACACCAACGAAAACTTCCTGCTCCACGGCCGCCGCTTCCACGTCAGCCGCGGCTTTGCCGAGGTGGACATCCAGGTCAACCCCCGCTACACCCTCACCCTCCTGGTCACGCACCTCAAATCCAAACGCCCCCTCCCCGACGCCGACGAAGCGGAGCTGCGCCTGGCCGAAGCCCGGCTGCTGCGCCAGAAGATTGACGACCGCTTCGCCGCCAACCCCGACATCAACCTCGTGGTGGCGGGCGACTTCAACGACACCAAGGAATCCCCCTCCACCCGGGCGGTGATCGGCCGGGGCCGCTTCAAGCTGGTGGACACGCGCCCGGCCGAGCGCAACGGCGACAACACCCCCAGCCCCAACCCCGCCTGGGACCCGCGCAACGTCACCTGGACGCATTTCTACGGCAAAACCGACAGCTACAGCCGCCTGGATTTCCTCCTGCTCAGCCCCGGCCTCGCGCGCGAATGGCTCCCCGACCAGACCTACGTCCTCACCCTCCCCAACTGGGGCGTCGGCTCCGACCACCGCCCCGTGGTGGCCACCTTCACCGCCGCCGACCGATAAATCCCATGCACCCCTATATCGCCGAAGTCCTGGAACAGGTGGCGCGCCGCAATGCCGGCGAGCCGGAGTTCCTCCAAGCCGCGCGCGAGGTGCTCGAATCGCTCGCGCCCGTGTTCGACCGCCACCGCCACTACCGCGACGCGCAAATCCTCGAACGCATCGTCGAGCCGGAACGCCAGATTCTCTTCCGCGTCCCCTGGCAGGACGACACCGGCCGGCTGCGCGTCAACCGCGGCTTCCGGGTGCAGTTCAACAGCGCCCTGGGCCCCTTCAAAGGCGGGCTGCGCTTCCACCCCAGCGTCAACCTCGGCATCCTCAAGTTCCTCGGCTTCGAGCAAATCTTCAAAAACGCGCTGACCACCCTGCCCATGGGCGGCGCCAAAGGCGGGTCGGACTTTGACCCCAAAGGCAAATCCCCCCACGAAGTCATGCGCTTCTGCCAGAGCTTCATGACCGGCCTGTTCCGCCACCTCGGCCCCAACACCGATGTCCCCGCCGGCGACATCGGCGTGGGCGCTCGCGAGATCGGCTACCTGTTCGGCCAGTACAAACGCCTCCAAAACGAGTTCACCGGCACGCTCACCGGCAAGGGCCTCAACTGGGGCGGCTCGCTCATCCGCCCCGAAGCCACCGGCTACGGCGCGGTTTATTTCGCCGAGGAAATGCTCAAAACCCGCCGCGAATCGCTCGCGGGCAAAACCTGCGCCGTCTCCGGCTCGGGCAACGTCGCGCAATACACCATCGAAAAACTGCTCCAGCGCGGCGCCCGCCCGGTGACCCTCTCCGATTCCGAAGGCGCCATCCACGACCCGGACGGCCTCAACGCCGAAAAACTGGCCTGGGTGCTCGAACTCAAAAACCACCGCCGCGGCCGCATCAAGGAATACGCCCCGCGCTTCGGCGCCCGCTACTTCCCCGGCCAGCGCCCCTGGGACATCCCCTGCGACTGCGCCTTCCCCTGCGCCACCGAAAATGAAATCTCCGGCGCCGACGCCCGCACCCTCCTCAACCACGGCTGCACCCTGGTGTCCGAGGGCGCCAACATGCCCTCCGCCCCCGAAGCCATTGACCTGTTCCAGCAAGCCGGCATCCTCTACGGCCCCGGCAAAGCCGCCAACGCCGGCGGCGTCGCCACCTCCGGCCTGGAAATGACCCAAAACGCCATGCGGCTGGCCTGGAGCCGCGAAGAAGTGGACCAGCGCCTGCACCGCATCATGGTGGACATCCACCACCTCTGCCGCCAGACCGCCGAAGACTACGGCCACCCCGGCAACTACGTCATGGGCGCCAACATCGCCGGCTTCGTCCGCGTCGCCGACGCCATGCTCGACCACGGCCTGGTCTAAACCCGCCCCCCGGCCCCGAAGGCGGCCGCTCCCCATGCCGCATCCCCTCCCCGCCACCACCGGCCTGCCGGGTCTGGACGCCGTGCTCAGCGGCATCGAGCCGGGCGACAGCCTCGTCTGGGAGGTGGACACCATCGCCGATTACCAGGAATTCGTGGCCCCCTACGCCGCCGCCGCCGCCGCCGCCGCCAGCCGCCGAATCTATTTCCGCTTCGCCAGCCACCCGCCGCTGCTCCCCCCCGGCGCCGGCTTCGAGCTCCACCCCCTGACCCCCGCCCGCGGCTTCGAAGCCCTGATGCGCGAAACCCACGCCGTGATCGAATCCGCCCCCCCCGGCGCGCGCTATGTCTTCGACTGCCTGTCGGACCTGGCCGAACACTGGCTGTCGGACCAAAGCCTCGGCAACTTCTTCCACCTGGTTTGCCCGCGCCTGGCCGCGCTCGGGGCGGTGGCCTACTTCGCCCTCTACCGCGACCGCCATTCCGCCTACGCGCTCGAGCCCATCCACCGCGCCACCCGCTACCAGCTCGACGTGTTCCGCCTCGAAGGCCGCCTCTACATCCGCCCCGTCAAAGTCCAGCACCGCTCCCGCGACGTGATGAACACGCTCCACGTCCGCAGCGCCGACCGCTTCCTCCCGGTCCGGGAAAGCGCCGTCCTCGCCTCCATCCTCGCCCGCACCCAGTGGCCGCGCCTCCAGGGCGACCGCCGCGCCGGCCACTGGCGGATCCTGTTCCGCGAAGCCGAGGCCGCCGCCGCCGACGCCCGCGCCGGCCGCGCCCCGCCCGGGCGCGCGGACGACCTGCTGCGCCAGCTCCGCCGCGCCCTGCGCGTGCATCGCTCCGGCATCGCCGGCCTGGTCGAACGCTACCTCACCCTCGACGACTTCCTGGCCCTCCGCGACCGCATGATCGGCATCGGCTCCGTCGGCGGCAAAACCCTCGGCATGCTCGTCGCCCGCGCCATCATCCGCGCGCACGACCCCGAGCTGGCCCGCCGCCTGGAGGCGCACGACTCGTTCTTCGTGGGCGCCGAGGTGTTCGTCACCTTCCTGGTGCAAAACGATGTCTGGTGGCTGCGCGAACAGCAGAAAAACCCCGCCACCTTCCTCCAGGGCCTGGCCGAGGGCCGCCGCCGCATCCAAACCGGCCACTTCCCCCCCGCCATCCTCGAACAATTCCAGGGCCTGCTGGACTACTTCGGCGAATCCCCCTACATCGTCCGCTCCAGCTCCATCCTCGAAGACGCCCGCGGCAACGCCTTCTCCGGCAAATACGAAAGCGTCTTCGTCGCCAACCGCGGCTCGCGCGAGCAGCGCCGCCAGGGCCTGCTGGACGCCGTCCGCCGCGTCTATGCCAGCGTCTTCGACGAGCAGGCCCTCCTCTACCGCCAGCGGCGCGGCCTGCTCGACAGCGAGGAACGCATGGCCCTGCTCATCATGCGCGTCAGCGGCGCCCCCAACGGCCGCTACTACTACCCCCAGGCCGCCGGCGTCGGCCTCTCCTTCAACCCCTACGCCTGGCACCCGGACATCCTCCCCCAGGCCGGCGTCCTGCGCCTGGTCTTCGGCCTCGGCACCCGCGCCGTGGACCGCAGCGACGACGACTACACCCGCCTGGTCGCGCTCAACGCCCCCGCCCGCCGCCCCGAAGCCGACTTCGACGACGTGCGCGAGCACTCCCAGCGCCGCATGGATTGCCTCGACCTGCAGGACGACAAATTCGTCTCCCTGCCCTTTGAAGAAGTCATCGAAGCCGGCGCCGACTTCCCCCTCGACCTCTACCTCACCCGCGCCGCCCGCGATTACCCCCTGATCACCTTCGACCGCCTGCTGCGCGAAACCCCCGTCGCGCGCGACCTGCGCCGGATGCTCGAACTGCTCGAAGCCGCCTACCAGCACCCCGTGGACATCGAGTTCACCCTCAACTTCCTCGGCGACGGCTCCTACCGCATCCACCTCCTCCAGTGCCGCACCTTTCAAATCCGCCGCCCCGGCCCCGCCCCGGCCCCCCCGGCCCGCCCCGGCGCCGACCCCCTCCTGGCCGCCCACGGCGCCGTCATCGGCGTCTCCCGCGAGCAACCCCTCTCCCGCATCATCTACGTCGCCACCGACCGCTACGCCGCCCTGCCCGAACGCGACCGCTACGCCGTCGCCCGCCTCATCGGCCGCCTCAACCGCCTCCACCCCCCCGCCGACCGCGGCCTCATGCTCATCGGCCCCGGCCGCTGGGGAACCCTCAGCCCCGCCCTCGGCATCCCCGTCTCCTTTGCCGAAATCTCCCGCGCCTCCGTCGTCTGCGAAATCGTCGCCATGCACGAAAACCTCATCCCCGACGTCTCCCTCGGCACCCACTTCTTCAACGACGTCGTCGAACACGACATGCTCTACCTGGCCTACTTCCCCAACAAAACCGGCAACCGCCTCCACGACGACTGGT
Organism: Verrucomicrobiota bacterium; assembly: GCA_012517205.1. GTDB lineage: Bacteria > Verrucomicrobiota > Verrucomicrobiia > Limisphaerales > UBA8199 > UBA8199. The sequence continues at coordinate 2,341 of JAAYVL010000050.1, read as the reverse complement.
TCCGCGCCGCCCCCAACCGCCTCCTCCACCTCGAACCCGACGCCGCCCGCCTGGCCGGCGTCGTCCGCGTCATTGACTGCGCCGACGCCCACCCGCGCGTCTGGCTCTGGGCCGACACCACCGAACAAAAAGCCGCCGTCTTCACCCGCCCCTGAACCGCCCCCCGCCCCCGCCGCCGCCCATTGCCACCCGCGCCCCAACCGGATACCCTCGCCCCATGCCTCGTAAAACGCTGACCCCGGCCCGCCCCCGCCCGCCCCGAACCCTCGCCCTCCTCGCCGCCCTCGCGGGCGCGCTCCTCCTCCCCGCCCGCGCCCAGGTGGACATTCAACCCGCCGTCGAAACCGAGGCGGTGGCAGGGGACGCCGACGACCCCGCCGTATGGGTCAACCGCGCCGACCCGGCCCGCAGCCGCATCCTCGGCACCGACAAAGGCGGCGCGCTCTATGTCTTCGGGCTGGACGGCCGGATCCGGCAGAAAATCTCCGGCCTCCAGCGCCCCAACAACGTGGACGTGGAATACGGCTTCCCGCGAAACGGCCAGGCCATTGATATCGCCGTCCTCACCGAAGCCCGCGCCCACCGGCTCCGCATCTACGAAATCTCCCCCGCCGGCCAGCTCACCGACATCTCCAGCCCCCACACCACCGTCTTCGACGGCCAGGCGCAACCCATGGGCATCGCGCTCTACCGCCGCCCCGCCGACGGCGTCATCTACGCCCTCGTCAGCAAAAAAACCGACCCGGACCACCGCATCCTCGGCCAATACCAGCTCCTGGGCGACCCCGACGGCAAAGTCCGTCTCAAGGAAATCCGGCGCTTCGGCCGCTTCAGCGGTACCGGCACTGTGGAAGCGGTGGCGGTGGACGACGAACTGGGCTGGGTCTATTACGCCGACGAATCCACCGGCATCCGCAAATACCCCGCCGACCCCGATCACCCCGCGGCCAGCCGCGAACTCGCCTTGTTCGGAACCGATGAATACTCCGCCGACCGCGAAGGCATCGCCCTCTACCCCCAGCCCCGCGGCCGCGGCTGCCTCATCTGCACCGATCAACTCAAAAACTCCCGCTACCTCATCTACCCCCGCGCCGGCCCCCCGGAAAACCCGCACCAGCACGGCCGGGCCATCAAAATCATCCGCGGCGGCGCCGACCACACCGACGGCATCGAAGCCGTCTCCGAACCCCTCGGCCCCCGCTTCCCCCAAGGCATCCTCGTGGCCATGAACAGCAAAGGCCGCAATTTCAAAATCTACGACTGGCGCGACATCGCGCAGACCGGCAAACCCAAACTCTAAACCCGCCCCTCCCAACCTGCCGCCCCCCGGCCCCCGCGGAAAAACCCCGCCGCCCGGCGCGCCGAAACGGCAACCCCCGCCCGGAGCCGCAAACCGCCGGTGACCCCGCCCGCCTCTTCGCTCGGAAACGGATAACCCCGCCAGCGATCCCGCCGCTCCGCCGCGTCAGCGGAACGCCACGACTGAACACCCCCACAGCCTCCCGCGGCGGACAAAGCGCTCCCCCCTCACAAATCCGTGAGTTCAAACACCGCCCGCCCGGGCCGGGCTCAACCTGGGTTTTAACGTCCTTTTACATCATCCGCGACTCGTTCATCCCTCCTTTCCGGCTCAGGCCCGCGCCCAAACCCGCCCCACCCGCCCCAGCCAGCCTAATGCTCCCATTAGGCCGTGTACAACGGGGGTACAAAGGAGGCTCAAAGGAGGCTCATGCTTATTTTCCGTGTTCTCCTGCCGGGCTTCCGATGTACTCCCGTTGTACATAGCTTGGAAGGACGGAGAAGGAACGGTCTTGTGGGCGGCGGTGGATGACGGGGCGGCGGCGGGCTTCGATTTCTTAACCTTTGCCGTTTCAGCCGCTTGCTGAGATTTCAACATCGGCGGCGGCGGGACGATGGCGTTGTGAACCCGGCTTTGGCCTTTCCAGCCGTTCCGGGTCTGAACCACGGCGATAAATACCTTCTGCCCCGGGGCGGGCCGCCCAAACCGGGCGGCGTAGAGGTCCGTGATGTCGCTTTGCCCGTTCTGGCTTGGGCCCAACAGGCCCAGGTAATAGGCACGGCGGGATTTCATCCGGCCCGCACTGCAGGGCGGCTGCCCAAAGACCATTATGTCTTCATGGACGGCTCCGACGTTGAGTCGCAGCCGAACCCCGTCTTCCGCGTCATTGACGATCTCCAATCCGGTGACGGGATTGGGGCCGAAGACCACCGGGGCGGGCGGTTCCTCCACCGGCGCCAGACCCAGCCCCCGCAGGGTGCTGTTGATCTGGACGCAAAACTGTTGCCCACTCAGGTGGGAGTATTGCCCCATCCAGGGCCG
>JAAYVL010000037.1 GCA_012517205.1 Verrucomicrobiota bacterium | reverse complement strand
TGGCTCCAGAGACAGGACTCGAACCTGTAACCCGCCGGTTAACAGCCGGCTGCTCTACCATTGAGCTACTCTGGAAGCCAGGACGGAGATAAAACTAGCGAGCGCCGTCCTCCGCGTCAAACGGATATTGACCCCAAATTAGGCCGGGGCTTCGCCGCCCGCGTTCCGGCGCCGGGAGGGCGTTCCTCCGGCGGCGGGAAACGGTTCAATCATCATCATCGAGGACGCTGACCGCCCAGACGGGGTAGGGCGCTTGCGAACCTTTGACCGCATGCCACAGGATGCGGTTGAAGAGGTCTTCGGGGCATTGGTCCACCTCCTCCAGCGGCAGGCGCGCCGAGGCATAGGCGTGCTTGCGCAGGAGCGGATCGGCAATCTTCTTCGGCGGCGGGTTCATCTGGTCCAACGGGATGTTATTCGTCAAGGCCGTGAACGGCGTGAAATCCGGCTGGTCGGTGAAGCAGTCGGTCATCGGCGTGGCGGTGGCGTCCAACTGGTTCATCGGCGGCAGGCCCAGCATTAATTCCATCGTGCGCAGCAGGCTGGTCTGGTTGTATTGCGTGCTGACAACCGCGCCGCGCCGGGTGTAGGGGCTGACGACGTAGCAAGTGGTGCGGTAGCCGCTGACGTGGTCCCAGCCGGCCTGCGGGTCATCCTCGATGGCAAAGATGCACGTCTCCTTCCAAAACCGGCTGCGGCTGACCGCCTCCACAATCTGTCCGAAGGCCAGATCGTGGTCCGCCGACATCGCCTCGGGCGTGGGGAAGCCGGCCCGGGTGCCGCTGGTGTGATCGTTGGGCAAAAGCATGATGACCAGGTTGGGAAAGTCCCCGGTTTGCTCGAACTGTTTGAGTTCCTTGATGAACTGCGCCGCCCGAAACACATCCGGAACCTGCAGCGCCCAGCCGGCGGTGTTGGTGACGACGTAAGGCCGCAACGACTCGATGGCCGGGCTGGCGGTGATTTCCACCTCGCCCGCCTGGTTCACGAAATCGCGGTAGCAATCCAGGAAGCCGGGCGCGCCCTTGCGCGTGCGATCCCGCCAAATAACCTGGGTGAGAACGAACTCGCCGTAGTCGCGCAGGCTCTTGCCGTGCGCGATGGCGTTGTCCCAGATGAATCCGGCGGACGAATACGCCAGCGCGTCCACGGCGTCGCGCGTGCCCCCGAAGGGATAGCTCCGGGGAAAACCGGCGAACGACCGCTCCATGTAGTCATTGGCCAGGGCGCTGTCAGCCCATTGATGGCCGTCAGCGCTCAGAATGCCGGAGCAATAGGTGTTGTCGAGCAGCACGAAGTCCCGCGCGATCTTGTGGAGGTTGGGGGTGACGCGCTCGCCGAAGATGCAGAGCGAGGGATCGCCATTGCCCTCGGGCATATCGCCCAGCACCTGGTCATAGGTGCGGTTTTCCTTGATGATATAAATCACGTGCTTGAAAACGCTCGGCTCGCCGACCCGCTCCGGGACCGGCCGGGGCGGCTGGTTCGGGCGCGCGGGCCGCCGGGCTTCCTGCAGCAACCCGTAGCGCAGGTTCGCCAGGGCGATTTGCGTCAGGCGCGGCAACTCCCGCTTTTTCGGCAGCCGGACCAGCGACAGCGTGCCGAAATGCTGGTGCGAGTTGAATTTCACCGCCTCCCCGGGCGCCAAATGCCGCGTCGAGCCAATCCCTTTGATATTGGCCACATAAACCGCCTCGCGGGCCGGGTCATAGGCCACCGCGCCGGGAAACCAGCCGACGGGGATCAACCCGAGCAGGCGGGATTTGCCCGGCTTGAAATCGAACAGCGCCACGGCATTCTGCGTGCCGTTGCATACAAACAGCCGCCGGCCGGACGCATCAAACGCCAGCGCATTGGGCTGGGCGCCGAACAAATCCCCGGGGTTCTGCCGGGCGCAAACCGTCTCTATGATCTGGTCGCTGCGCGTGTCAATCACGCTGAGCGTATCCTGGCCGGCATTCGCCACCACCACCCAGCGGCCATTGGGCGACACCGCAATAGCGCAGGCGCGCGGGCCGGTGAGGATTTCCATTTTCGCCGGCTGCGCCTCCGCCCCGGCCGGGGGCGAAGCCAGGTCAACCACCGAAACCGAGCCCTCGGAAGCAATGTGCCGCACCGGATCCACGCGCACCCGCGTGCCGCGGCCGGCCGGGCCGGTGACCGATTGCGCATCCGGCCGCCGCCCGCCCCAATTGCTCACATACGCCTTCGACCCGGCCAGCGCCACCCCAAAGGGCGCGAAACCCACCTCCCACAGGCGCAGCACCCGGCCGCTGACGGCGTCCAACTCCGCCAGCCGGTTGGAAAGATTCAGCACGACGTAAAGCCGCCGGCCGTCCGGCGACACGGCGATCCCGGCGGGAACCTCCCGGTCGCGTTCCGGGGCCGTGGCCTTCGGCAGGGAAAACGAAGCCACCCCCACCACTTTGCGGTCGGGGCGGACGGCAAATACCTTGATGTCGCCATTGACGTTGGCCTGGTAGAGCCGGCGCCCGTCGGGCGAAAATACCAGCCCGGTGAAACTCAGCTGCCCGGACTTGTCCGGATGCAGAATCTCCTCCGGAACTTCCTCGGGCACGGCGGCGGCGGTCTGGTCGGACGGCAAAGCCGCGCGCTGCAGGATGCTGCCCGTAGCCGGTTCGATCACGATCAACTCGTGCGTCTTGCCGGCCGTGACCAGCAGCCGGCCGTCGGGGCTGAGCGCGATGGCCTGCGGCCGCAAACCGGGCAGCTCCACTTGAATGCCCTCCGGCGTCAGTAATTGATTGGCGGGCGTATAGTAGCGGTTCGTGCCGACCTGCCCCACCCGCTCGCGGGTGGCCGTCTCCGGGTGGACCGGCGTTCGCTCGCGGCCCAAGGCGGGCGCGGACAACATAGCCAGCACCGCGGCGGCGCTGACTAAACGACTCAGGGCAGAATACATGGCCCCATTATGGCAGAGCCGCAAGCCGGCGCGCAACCCGGCTTTTCAGGAAAAAAGCAAAAACCGGAATCCCCGGCAAAAAGCCCCGCGCAGTTCCTCCGCCCCCGCCGGGCGGCTCCGCCGTTTGCCGGGAGCCTGGGCGCGGGACGGCGGCGGGTGAGAGGATTCGCGGCCGGCCCGGGATGGGGAAGCGCGCCGTCAGGCGGGCAAGAGGACAGGCAGATGCCCGTTCACGCCCGCGCGAGAGTGCCGTCGGAACGCAGGCGCAGACGCTGGCCGCGCCATTCCACGCGATTGCCCAGGAATGCCAGCAGCCAGATGACGGTTTGCAGCAGGTCCTTGACTGGCACCAGCCAGGCCCGGGCATACGCCGGGCGGCGGCGGCTCAGGCGGCGCTCCAGGTCCAGCGCGCTGATCACCCGGATCAGCAGGCAGCCCAGCGCGCCGGCCAGCGCCGGACCGGCGGGTTGAGCCGCCAACCAAAGCACGGGCCAGAGCGTGGCGTTGCTCAGGAGGCTGAAGAAATAGGGCATGGGCTGGCAGACGCGAATCGTCCGCGCCCACCGGAGCTGATGCTTCCAGACCGCCGCCCAGCCCATCGGCGCGGACCAGCATTCAACCACCACCGGCGAAAGCGCGATCTGATGCCCGCGCCGCGCGAGGCGGTGGCCCAACTGGTAATCGTCCGCCAGGCAGTCCGCCAGCGCCGAAAAGCCGCCAATCTCCGCCAGCAGCGGGCGCCGCGTGGCCATCACGGCGCCCAGGGCAAAGTCCAGCGGCTTCAGGCTCCGGGACTGCAGCACCTGGCTCCAGAAATCGGCATTGATGGCAATCGCCTCCCACTGCATCGCCAGCGTGGCCGGGTTGGCGAGGCGGTAAAAACAGTTCACCAACCCCACCCCCGGCGGCTGCAACTGAGCGACCACGCTGGCCAGGCAATCCACCGGCGCGCGGACATCGGCATCACTGATGACGAGCAGGTCATGCTTCGCCCGGCGCTCCAGTTCCACCAACTGGGAAACCTTCGCGTTGGCGCCCGCCGGCGGGCCGCACACGACGAGCTGCGCGTCGTGGCCGGGAAACTCCCGCAAGAGCCGCCGGACCACCTCGCCAGCCGGGTCGGCGGCCTCCGCCACGCCCAGCAAAAGCTGCACCGGCCCGCCGTAGGACTGGGCAAACCAGCTCCGCAGGCAGTCTTCCGTGGCCGCATCGCAGCCTTTGAGCGGCTTGAGCAAGGTGACGGCGGGCGGCGGGCGGGCGGCGGCGGCGGGCGGCGGGCGCTGATGCAGCGGGAAACGGCGCGCCGCGAGCCATTGCCACAGCGTCAGGGCCAGGCTCAGCAGGGCCAGGCCGCCAAGTATCAGGTTCAGGAGCATTGCCGGTTCCGCATCGTCGTTCCGGCCAGCCTAAGCCAGCCCGCGCCGGAAAGGAAAGGCCCGATTGCCGGCGCGCGCCGGGGGGCGCGGACGGCAAAAATCTTCCCGGCGACTTGCGCAACCGGGCGGCGCATGGAAAACTAAAGTCTCAAAAGGCGAGACATTTTAAGCCCGACGGGTTATGGTTCAGACAACGGCATCGCCGGTAATGAAGGATACGGATCAATATTTGGCCATGTTCGAGCGGTTCGAGGCGCAAGCCCCGCCGCCGGCGTGGATGTCCCCGCTGCGCAAGGCGGGCATCACGCGCTTTGCCGAGCTGGGATTCCCCACGCTGCAACAGGAAGACTGGCGGTTCACCAACGTGGCACCCCTCGCCAGCCTGCCCTTCAACCTCGTTTGGCGGGCTTCCGACGGCGGCGTCAAGCCCGAATGTGTGGCCGAGCTGCCCTTCGGCCAGTTGCCCGCCCACCGGCTGGTCTTTGTGGACGGCCATTACGTCGCCGCGCTCTCCGCGACCGCCCCGCTGCCGCCGGGCGTGATGGTCCGCAGCCTGGCCGCCGCGCTGGCCGACCCGGAGGGCCGCGCCCGGGAGCACCTGGCGCAAACATCGCCGGCGGATGACAACGCATTCGCCGCCCTCAATTCCGCTTTCTTCCAGGACGGCGGCTTCATTTATGTCCCGGCGGGCCGCCAGGTGGATTTGCCGGTGCTCCTGCTGTTCATCTCGACCGCGAAAGAGGCCGGCGCCAGCACGCAGCCGCGCAACCTGGTCCTCACCGAAAAAGGCGCCCGGGTGACGGTGCTGGAGAGCTACGTCAGCCTGCGGGAGGCGTCCCATTTCACCAACGCGGTCACCGAGGTGGCGCTGGCCGAGGGTGCCACCGTCGAGCATGTGAAGTTCCAGGACGAAAACCGGAACGCCTTTCACCTCGCCACCCTGAACGCCCGCCTGGGGCGGGACGGCAATTTCCTCTCGCACTCGATCGCCCTGGGAGCGCGCCTGTCGCGCTACACCCTCCGCACCGCCCTGGCCGGCGAGGGGGTCGAATGCGTGCTCAACGGGCTTTACCTGACCCGGGGCGACCAGTTGGCGGATCACCACATGGTGGTGGAGCACGCCCGGCCGCATTGCCAGAGCCACGAATACTACAACGGCATCCTCGATGAACGCTCCCGGGGCGTCTTTCATGGCCGCATCCTGGTGCGCCCCGCGGCGCAAAAAACCGACGCCAAACAAACCAACAAAAACCTGCTGTTGTCGGACGACGCCACCGTGAACTCCAAACCGCAGTTGGAGATTTACGCCGATGACGTCAAATGCACCCACGGAGCCACCGTGGGCCAGTTGAACGAGCAGGCCATCTTTTACCTCCGCTCCCGCGGGCTCGACACCGACACGGCCCGGCGCATGCTGATCCACGCCTTCGCCGGCGAAATCATCGAGCGCATCCGGCTGAGGCCGGCCCGGGAGGAGCTGGACCAACGGGTCTGGGACCGGCTGGAGCAAAACCCGCGCGTGGGAAGGCATAAATGTGTTTGACGAACTGAACGATCTCTACCAGCAGGTCATCCTCGACCACTGCCGGCAACCCCGCAATTTCCACCCGCTCCAGCCCGCCTCCTGCTCGGCCCAGGGGCATAACCCCCTCTGCGGCGACCAGTTGACGCTCTACCTGGCCCTGGACGGCGAGGTCATCAAAGACGCCAGCTTCGTCGGCGACGGCTGCTGCATCTCCAAGGCCTCGGCCTCCCTCCTGACCGAAAGCGTCAAAGGCAAAACGCGGGCCGAAGTGCAAACGCTGTTCGAGCAGGTCCACGAAATGGTCACGACCGGCCGGGCCGCCGAAAACGTCGGCAAGCTGTCCGTGTTCGCCGGCGTGCATAAGTTTCCCACGCGCGTCAAATGCGCCATCCTGGCGTGGCACGCCGCCATGGCGGCCCTCCGCGGCGACGGCCAGCCGGTCAGCACCGAAAACAACCCCGCCGGAACCGGAGATTTATGAGCTGCGATGCTTCTGTCACCCTGACCCGCGACGTCGAGGCGG
>JAAYVL010000110.1 GCA_012517205.1 Verrucomicrobiota bacterium | reverse complement strand
GAAAGCGCCGGCGCTCGCGGTGGCGGCGTAGCGCGCGATTTTGCCCCCTGCGGCGGCGCCGCCGCAGGGGGCAAGCCAAGAAACACCTTGAGTGGAAACCATGATAACCAATTTGCTGAACTTGACGGACACAACTCCATTTCTCGCTCCCAAAGAGCCGTGTACAAGGGGTGTACAAGGGATGCTCACCGGGGGTACATAGGGTTTTTGGTTGTACCTCTGCCGGGCACCGCTTGAGCACCCCTTGTACACCCCTTGTACACGGCGGGATGGTAGCCATAAGTGACTCCAAGGGCGGCGGTTAGCAAATCAGGGGTTTTAGTCCGTTTGGCCCTGGAAATGGCGGGATTCGGAGGCCAGGCACAGGATTTCGGCCTGCTGGGAAGAGAGGGAGACCTGCCAGCCGCCGGGCTGGGGTTTGGCGGGGGTGCCGGAAAGCAACATTCGCGCACGGGGATGCCGCTTCAGGCCCAGCGCCTTCAGATCGGCGGTGATCACCCCGGTCTGGGGATGGGGCGTGTCGTTAAACAGCGTCAGCCATACGGCGCCGCCGGGATCCGGGCCGAAGCGTTCGATTTGGATCCGGGGGTTATCGCAGGTGGCATGGGGGATGGCCTGCCAGCCGGCGGCGGTGAGCTGGCGGAACCAGGGGATGTATTTCTTAAACAGCGGGCGGTCGCGTTCGTACCACTTATTGCCGGAGGCCCAATAGGGGTCTTTGGAGGCCGCTTCCGGGTCGAAGAATCCGGGCCACACACCGTAAAACAAGCAGCGCTGGAAAAAGCGTTCGACCCGGTCGGGAGTGAACTTTGCATAGTCGGTGTTGAGCAGCAGGCAGTAGGGCTTTTGGCGGCAAAGGGCGCGGCGGAAGTTCATCACCGCGTCCGTGTCCGGATGATACTCGCCCTGGGAGAGCCAGTTGACCTCCGTGCCGAGCACATCCAGGAGCGGGGCGGGGAAGGCGAACCGCCAGAGCACGGAGTTGGCGAAGACCAGCTTGCCGCGGTCGTGCATTTGGCGGGCAAGTTCGCGCGCGAAGGTCCAGGTGTTGAAGATCATCAGTTGGCAGGGCCGGCCTTCCCGGTCGAACACCAGCGGCGCCTGGGCGGTGCGGAAATGTTCACGGCGGTAGTTCAGCTCGGCGCTGGACATCTCCAGCGAATCCAGATAGACGCCGTCCAGGCCGGCCCCCGGGGTGGTGTTGGTGGCGGCGGGCTGATGCCGGCGGAAAGCGGCCTCGATTTGGCGGTGCATGACCCCCGCCTTGGTGAAGGGATATTCGGGCGACGCCGGAATGGCCGGGTCCGGGTTGAGCGTGAAGACCCCGCCGTCGCACCAGGGAGCTTTGACGAGGTAAAGCGCGAACTGATCGGCGGCATCCCGGATGCCGCTGGTGAGCGTGGCGGCGGCCATTTCAGCCTTTTCCGCGCCCCGGGCGCCGCGCAGGTCGTTGGTCAGGACCGACAGGGCGCTGGCGTAGGTGCGGGGCGCGTCGGCGGGCAGCGCCAGCCAGTAGCTCATCGGCTCGACATAGACGAAGCTGGCAATGCCGTGCCGGTCGTCGAACGCGACATTGGGCGCGCCCTCCTGGAAGGCGAAGCCGAAATCCGCGGGGTTGGGCACGCGGGCGATGTCGGTAAACGGCATCCAAAGGCCTTCGCGCTGGACGCGGCGGACAAAGTGCCGGGGGAAGAGGTCGTAATACTTTTGCAGCGCCGCGCGAAAGCCCCAGCGCGGGTCAAAGCGGTAGATCACGAACCGGAAATCGGCGCCGCCGGGAAACCGGGCGGTCTCCGGGACCAGGCCGAAGTCGTAGGCGATAAAGAATTGCCGGGTGCCGGCATGATAGACCAGCCGGTATTGGGCGGGGTGATCCATGTCCAGCCCCAGCGCCAGCCCGGCGCGTTCGTTCCACACCGCCGCCAGGGGATAGAGCGACATTTTGCCGTTGGCCCCGCTCCGCAGGTTGACGGTATTGGCGAATTCGCCGCCGCCTTCAATGCGCCGGCTCTGGCGCGCGTCGTCGCCCCAGTGCCAGCCGGTGGCGTCCAGCGGCAGGGCAAAGAGCAAGGTCACCGCGCGGTCGCGGCCGGTGGTGTCGGTGAGGCGCCCGCTCACCGCGATATGATCCGCGCCCGCGTGGAAGTCCGCCGCCAGCCGCAGCCCCAGTTCGGCGCAGCTTCCCTCCGCCGCAAAGCCGTAGAAGTCCGAACCCGCGGCGAAGTCGCGGGCCAGGAAGCCCGCGGGCGCGTGGCTCCCGAGTTCCGTTCGCCCGACCCGCAGGGACGCGGACGCGTCGCCGCGCAGGATCAGTTTCAGCCCGTCGCGGGTGGCGAGCCGGGTGGGGGCGGCCCGGCGGGGCGGTTCTTCCCGCGGGCTTGGCTGGAGCGGCACGCCTTGAAACAGAAACGCGCCCGCGGGGGCGGCCACTTCCTCGACGGCGGCATCATCGAACCAGACCTTGCCCGTGTGCCCGCGAAAGAGGCAGTGCAAGGTCAGCGACCGGACCGGTTTATCCGGCAGCAGAATAAACTGGCGCTGCTCCCAATCATGCGTGCCGCAGTTGAAGCTGGCCGTCTGGCCCCAGAGCGGGGTGCCGTCCGTGTAGAGAATGTCCACGTAGAGCGCGTAGCCGCCGTCGGGGCTGCCGCTGACCTGCTCGGCCTTGCTCCAGCCGCGAATGATGAAGGGCGCGACGTTGGTCCGGTTGAGCGTGAGCGTCTGGCTGAAGCCATATTCGCCGCCGCCGTCCCGGCGTTCGCACATAACGCCGTGCGTGCCCTGGCGTCCCTCGCCCGGCGCGAGGCGGCCGCCCTGCCGCCAGGCCGTCCAGGAAACCGGCCTGCCCGCGTGAGTTTTCTCAAAGCCGCCGTTGGCCAGCAGCGGAACTCCGGCACTGGCGGTCTTCATCGTGCGCATGACCGGCGCCGCGCCGACGGCGGGCGTCAGTGCGGCGAGGAGGAACGCGAGGCCGCGCCAAACGATTTTTCGCCGGGGCGCGGAGGTTTCCGCCAGTGGGTGAAAGGCTCTTCGGCCGGACGCGCCGGGCCGGGTTTTGCAGAATACTCGCGGGCTCACGGCGGCAGAAAACCACAACCGGCCGGAGGACAAAAGGCAAAAGCCCCCGATCGTTAACGAAAGCCCGGGCGGCTCACCGCTCCGGCGGGCCGGGGCGGGCGGCGGGGCGGCTCCCTCCGAACGGCGCGGCGCGTCCGCCGGCGCCGTCCTTTGCGAACTGGACAGCCGGCGGGCGCCGCCGCAAACTTAGCCGCGGCATGAAACGATCGCTGCTGCTCCCGCTCGCGCTGCTCCTGGCAGCTATGCCGTCCCCGCCCGCCCGGTCCGCGCCGCCCCCGGACGCGGGAGGAGAAGGGTCGCCTGGCCAGGCCCCGGCGGCCCGCAAGGCCCGGCTGCTCGCGCACTGGAAATTAACGAAGGACGGCCGTGATGCTTCCGGGAACGGCAACCACGGAATCCCGCACGCGGTGCGTTTTGCCACAGCGGAGCACCGGAAGTCGGCGCAGTTCGACGGGCGGCAAAGCTGGCTGGAGGTGCCGCCGTCGCCGTCGCTGCGGCTGGGAACCGGCGACTTCACCCTCGCCGCCTGGGTGCGCCTGCCGGCGGAAGCGGAGCAGGACGACGTGTTTGGGGACATTGTCAGCCGGTTTGATCCGGCGACCCGGCGCGGATTCAATTTCCGCATTTCGCTGAATGCGGGCGTGACCACGAGCCAGGCGAACGCGCGCACGGTTCACTTTGGCATTGATGACGGGCGGCTGGAGCCGCACTGGACCGACCACGGGCGGCCGGGCGAGGCCGTCCTGATTTTCGGGCTGGCCACGCATGACGGCGAACTCTATGCCGCCACCTGCGAGCCGGAGCCGGGGCGGGCCGGGCGCGTGTATCGGTTTGGCGGGGGCACGAACTGGGTGGATTGCGGCCCCCCGGCCCCGTGCAATGCCGTCTCCGCGCTGGCGGAGTTCCAGGGCGCGCTCTACGCCGGGGTCTCGCGGTATCGCCTGGCCGGCTCGGCGCTGCCGGAATCCCCGAATACCAACGCCGGGGGGAAAGTCTTTCGCTACCGGGGCGGCCAGGCCTGGGAGGACTGCGGCCCGTTGCCCGGCAGCGAGACGGTGGGCGGGCTGGTGGTTTATCGCGGGCAGCTTTACGCCTCGGCGCTTTATCCGCCGGCGGGGTTTTTCCGTTTCGAGGGCGGGCGGCGTTGGACCGCGCTGCCCACGCCCGGCAGGCGCGTGCTCGCCCTGTGCGTGTATGACGGCCAGCTTTTCGCGTCGAGCTACGATGAGGCGCATGTATTCCGTTTCGACGGAACCGGCTGGACGGATTGCGGCCAGGTGGGGCCGCTGGAAAACACGCAAACTTACTCTTTCGCCATTTACGAAGGCCGCCTCTGTGTGGGGACGTGGAAGACGGGGCGGGTGTACGGGTATCGCGGCGACCATAACTGGGAGGACCTGGGTCGGCTGGGCGGCGAACTCGAAGTCATGGGGATGCTGGTGCATAACGGGATGCTCTACGCCGGCAGCCTGCCGCTGGCCGAGGTTTATCGGCTCGACCGCCCGGGAAACTGGCGCCCGGTTGGCAGGCTCGATCAAACGCCGAAGGTCACCTACCGCCGCGCGTGGACGATGAGCGAGTTTCAGGGCCGGCTCTTTTGCGGCACGCTGCCCGGCGGCCGGGTTTTTTCCCTCGAAGCCGGGCGCAACGTGACGCATGACCGCGCGCTTTCACCCGGCTGGCATCACCTGGCGGCCCGGCGGGGCGGCGGCCGGCTCGCGCTTTACCTGGACGGACAGCGCGTGGCGGTCTCGGCCCGGTTCGACTCCGCCCCGTATGACCTTGCGCTGGCGCAGCCGCTGAAAATCGGGTTCGGCCCGAACGATTATTTCCGCGGCAGCCTCCGGGACTTGCGCCTGTACGACGCCGCGCTGACGGAACGGCGGATTGCCGGGCTGGCCCGGTAAGCGGCCGGGGCCCGGAGAACGCCGGAGGGCGCGCCGGGCGCGGGGCGGCGGGTCAATGGGTGGAGGTCAGCACGAGCACCTGCTCCAGGGTGGAGAGGCCCTCCTGGGCGCGGTCCAGCGCCACCATGCGCAGCGTGCGCATGCCCTGGCCGATGGCGACCTTGCCGATCTCGCGCGAGTTCGCGCGGGCGATGATGAGCTTGCGGATTTCGTCGCTGATGGTCATGGCCTCAATGATGGCCATGCGGCCGGCGTAGCCGGAATTCTTGCAGCGCTCGCATCCCCGCCCCCGGTAGAGCGTGACCCCGTCAAAGATGCTGGGGTCTATATTCAGGTCCTGGTACATCTTGGCCGGGTAAGTGACCGGCTCTTTGCAGTGGGAGCAAATGCGGCGCATCAGGCGCTGGGCGCAGGCGAGGATGACGGACGAGGAAATCAGGAACGGCGCAATGCCCATGTCGTCGAGCCGGGTGATGGCGCCGGGGGCGTCATTGCAGTGCATCGTGCTCAGGACCTGGTGGCCGGTCAGGGCCGCTTCGATGGCGATTTCGGCGGTCTCCGTGTCCCGGATTTCGCCGATCATGATGATGTCGGGGTCCTGGCGGAGGATCGAGCGGAGCACGTTGGCAAAGGTCAGCCCGATTTCCTTTTTGGTCGGCACCTGGTTGATGCCGGGAATCTGGAACTCGACCGGGTCCTCTACGGTCACGATATTGTAAACCGGGTCGTTGAGTTCGTTGAGCGCGGAATACAGGGTCGTGGTTTTGCCGGACCCCGTCGGGCCGGTGACCAGGATCAACCCGTGCGGGGCATCAATGGCCGTCTTGAACTGCTGGAACGTATCCGGGTCCAGCCCCAGTTTGTCTATGCTGGCGGACAGGTTGGCCTTGTCCAGAAGGCGGAGCACCACCTTTTCCCCGTGCACCGTGGGCATGATGGAAACGCGCAGGTCGTAGTCCTTGCCGCCCACGCGGATGCGCATGCGGCCGTCCTGCGGCTGGCGGCGTTCCGCGATGTCCAGGCTGCTCATGATTTTGAAGCGGGAGACCAGGGCCAGTTGCATTTGTTTGGGCGGCGGGGTGGCGTCCACCAATACCCCGTCAATCCGGTAGCGCAGCCGCAGCGTTTTGTCGAACGGCTCGATATGCACGTCGCTGGCGCGGTCCTTCACCGCCTGAACCAGGATGAGGTTGGCCAGCTTGATGACGGGTGCCTCTTCGGTGGAGGCAGCCAGTTCGTCCAGGTTGACCTCCTCGATCGCCTCCCGGGACACCTCCACGTTGTCCGCGTCCTCGTCGGCAATGGCCTTTTTCTGCGCGTCCTGGATGATGTCCTCGATGCTGCCGCCCCGGACGGCGTCAATTTGGGCCAGCTTGTCCTGGATCGCCTTTTCCGGGGCAATCAGCATGGCCACTTCCATCCGGGTGATGTCGCGCACGTCGTCGCGGGCCAGGACGTTGAGCGGGTTGGCCATGGCCAGGAACAGCTTGTTTTCCAGCCGCGAGACGGGCACCACCTTATGGTTGTGGGCGATTTCCCGCGGAAGGAGGTTGGCCACTTCCAGGGGGATGTTGAGGTGCGCCAGGTTGATGGGCGGGATGTTGAGCACGCGCCCCATCGCCACCGCCATGTCCAGATCGGTGACGTAGGATTTTTTCAACAGCAGCTCGAGCAGGCGGGTGCCTTCCTTCTTCTGCAGTTCGAGTATTTCCGCGACCTGCTTGCTCGTGAGCAAGCTGTCTTCGACCAGGACGTCAACGATGCGTTCGCCAAATGATTTGACCGGAGGCATGGGTTTAGCGGAAGGCTTTGCGGAGATTGATAATGAGTTCGTGCGGCGGCACCAGGTACCACAGCAGCCGGCTGCCGGCGGCCTTGCTCAGTTCTTTGCCCGCCTGGTGGTTGAAGGGGTTGGCGGTGGCCACCAGCACCGACTTGCTCATCCGGTCGAAGGGCAGCACGCACCAGCGGCGGCACGTCGCCGCGGGAAACCGGCGCGCGAGATCCATGTCAATGTCGTAGGTGTTGAGCGGGATAAACGCGCAGCGCGACTGGTCGGACAGGATTTTCAGCGACTGGTCCGCCGGCAGGATGTTGCGGTCGGCCAGCGCCTGGATAAAGGGCTCGATGACGCCCTCGGGCGCGACGCGCGGATCCACCACCGGCCAGCACAGCCCGAAATCGGCGGGGGCGATGATCCGGCTTTCGACAAACAGTTTATACATCGTTTGCCGCCCGTCCTCGACGTCGCCGGGCGCCGCTTGGCCCGCCGCGGGGGCGGCCGGGGCGGGCGCCGCGGAAACCCGCAAGGCGGCGGGCGCGATTTCGAGGGGCGCGGCCGGCTCCGCGGGAAGGTTGTCCGCCTGGCTGGCAATTTCCTGCAAAGCCGTTTTGGCTTCCGCATCGTCCGGACAGCGCTGCAGGATGGCCTCATATTCGAGCTTTGCCGAAGCGAACTGGCCCAGTTGCACATAGGCCTGGGCAATGCGCTTGGACGTGTTGATGACATCCTTTTCCTGGTTGAGCTTGGAATACGCTTCTTTGAGAATCTCCAGCGATTGGTAATCGTGGGGTTCCGCCTGCGTAATGCCCTCAAACATCTCAACGGTCTGCGCCAGTTGAGCCCGTTCACTCGAACTTAATGTGGTGGCCATGCGAATTCTGCTGTTACCCGTTCGGGGCTGCTACGCGTTGATTCATTTCCGCGTCAAACGGCTCCTTTGAAGCAAACTTGCGGCCAGTTTGCCAAAACGGCCCTACTCCGGCAGATTTTCCCCGCGCCCGGGCGAGCGGGTTCCAATCGTCAGACACGGGTGTCCAGTTTTGGCACGGAGACCGGCGCAAAATCCGGCGGGCGCGCCCGGCCCCCCGGCCCGCGGAACCCGGCTTCCGGATAAGCGGCGGCCCGCGCCCCGCATAATCTGCTTTTGCCGGCGCCGGCAATCGGGCATCCTGTCCCGGAACTCATGAACCGGTTATGGGCATTTTGGTTGGGCTGCAGCACCTTGATTGCGGGCGGCGAAACTCTTCCTCAACGCTACGCCAGCCAGGGCGAACTGATCCTGGCCCCGCTGGCTGCCGCGCCGTTTCCGCATCCCCGGCGCGCCGAGGGCCACCGCTACAAGGAGCAGTTCTTTCCCGCCCGGGAGCATTATTCCGACAACACGGTGGCCATCTTTATCCCCCAAGGCTTCCGCGAGACGGGCAAAATTGATTTCATCGTCCACTTCCACGGCTGGAAGAACCAGGTGGAAGGGGTCCTGACCCGCTATCAGCTCATCGAGCAACTCATCGAAAGCCAGCGCAACGCGGTGCTGGTCGTTCCCCAGGGCCCGCGCAACGCCCCGGATTCCTTTGGCGGGAAGCTGGAGGATCCCGGCGGCTTCCAGCGGTTCATGGCGGAGGTGGCCGACACGCTGCGCCAGAAATCGGCGTTGACCAACAAATCATTCGCGCTCGGCCAAATCCTGCTTTCGGGCCACAGCGGCGGCTATCAGGTGATCTCGGCGATCGTGGCCCAGGGCGGACTGGAAGAGCACCTGCGCGAGGTCTGGCTGTTCGACGCCCTCTACGCGCAGACGGACCGGTTCCTGGCCTGGATCAACCGCTCGGCGGGGCGGTTCATTGACATTTACACCGAAAAGGGCGGCACCAAGGCCGAGAGCGAGCGTTTAATGGCGCGCTTGCGGGAACAGCACACGCCCTTCTACGCCGCCAAGGAAAGCGCCGCCGGGCTGGCCGACCTCCGCGCCAACCGGTTAATCTTCCTCTACAGCGACCTGCCGCATAACGAGGTGGTTCACCAGCGCCAGCAGTTCCGGGATTACCTCAAGACCAGTTGCTGCGCGGCGCGGGAGACCGCGGCCGCCAAATAACGAAACGGGCGCGGCCCTACGGCTGGCTGGTGATGCGGGACCACTCGATGTTTTGCGCGGCGGCGTAAAGGGCAAAAGCGCTTTCGTTCTGAATCAGCACAGCCCGCACCACGCTGGAGTCGTCCGCGCGTCCCAGGTTCAGCACCGTGTCCGGGATGATGCCCACTTTCTTATGCGCATAAATCAGCGCAAAGGCCGCCTGGCAGAAAGCGGCATACGGCAGATCTTTATAGACTCCTTCCGCGACATCTTCGACCACGTCAGCCAGGAACTCGAGCTGATCCACCAGGTGGGGAAACAACGGTTCGTGGATCTGGGTAAACTCCAGTTTCCATTGCGGAAGCTGCCGCAGCATCCGCTCCACAATCGCCGGCGTAATCGTCGCCGCCCCGCTGTTAACAAAAGCCACAATCTCAGGCATAAACGGATTTTATTCCGAAGCGCGGCCGCAGGGAAAGACAATTAGTTCCCGCGCGTCGGGCGGGGCGCGCACGGCGGCGGGCTCAAGGGCTGAGCCGAACCCGGTAGAACGCCGCGGCTTCGCCCGGAACCGGCACCGGCCACACGGCCAGGATGTTCGAAGCCGTCAGCGAGGCGACCGGCGCGAATCCGTGGGCGAGATTGGTGGCGGCCAATACATCATACGGCACCCCCGGGGTGGCCTCCCAGGAGAGCGTCAACGGCGCCCGGTCCAGGCGCAGCCGGAAGGGAGGCACCAGGCGGATAGAAATGGTCTCTGTTTGGTATTGGTTTCCGTCGGCATCGGTCACCACGGCATAGAAAGGATGCAACCCCAGGCCCAGGGCCGCCACGGGCGCGGTGAAGACGGCTCCGGATTGGTTGGACACCACGCCGACCGTCCCCCCGGTGCTGAAGAGTTCGAGGCGCGCGATATTGGTGGCGTTGGCCGCCACGGAAAACTGCAGCGGCAGATCAAGCGTCGCATTCGTGCCGGCCAGCAGCGGGGTGAACGTGGCCGCCAGCGCCGTGTTCTGGACCCGCACCGTCCGCGCGACGCGGGTTTGCGTGCGGACGCTGGTGCCCTCGTAAGCCACCGCGGTGAGTTGATGCCAGCCGTCCGGCACCCGGGTGGTGTCGAAGGCAAAGCTCACCGGCAGCGCGGCGGCGCCACTGCTGACATACAGATGGTTGCGCGGGCGGAGGTCGTTGAGGTTGGCGTCCAGGCAATTGGTGCCGGCCGGCAGGGCCAGCAGATTGGTCGAGGCGGAGAACGCCACCTGGAATTGCGCGGCCGGCCAGCCGGGCGAGCGGGCATACAGGGTGAACTCCGCCGCCACGATGCCGCAGTAGGTGTCGTCGGCAAAGTCGGCCGCGAGCACGCCATCGGCGGATTGCAGCGCGGGCTCGGCTTTAACCCGGTTGACCAGGTTCGAGACCAGCGTGGCGATATCGGTGCCCGCGGCCGGATTGGTCACGCTGAGGCTGAGGCACTCGCCATTGGTCTTGATGAAGTCGAGCTGCAGCCAGTCCCCGGCCAGGGGCGTGTTGCTGGCCAGCAGGCTCAAGCCGCCGGTGGCGGTGGTGTCCAGGAAGGTATCGCGGGCCGGGGTCAGCCATGTGGTCAGTTGCGCGGCGGAACCGGCCGCGGTGCTGGCGCTGAGGGTGACGGCACCGCCCGGCTGCGCCACTTCGAGGGATTGCAATTCCAGGCGGTCGCCCACGGCCCAGGCCTGCACGTGCGTCAGGTTCGTCAGGCCATTCAATCCGGCGGCCAGATCGGCCGCGACCGACGCGACGGTGGCATTGGTGGGCACGGTATAGTTAAAGGGGATCCCATTGAGGGTCACCGCCAGCTCATTGCCCGCCGCCGGGGGCAGGTCGGCCATGCGCTGCCAGAAGCGGCCGTCCACAAAAAGATCAACCTGGCTGAGCGGCAGGTTGGTATCGGCGGCGGTGAAATCCAGCGTGAGCAGCGCAAGGCCGCTGAGCACGGCGCCGTTGGTCAGCGAGTTCCAGTCCGCCGTGCCGCGGCGCGCAAACGGCGCCGCGAGCGGCTCGCCCACCAGCAGCCCCTGGTAGGGATTCAGCAGGCTTTGGTAATAGGCCTCGGCGAGGCAAAAGCCGCGTTTCTGGTAAACGTAATTGCGCGGATCGGGAAACTTCTGCGTGTAGGCGCACGGCTCCACGACGGTGCCATAGCTCCCGGCGGCTCCCGCGTCGAGCATGGCCAGCAACGCGGTCTGGCCGGAGCGGTCCTCGAAGATTTTCCCGCCATTGGAGGTGAGATTGTCGGCCATGGCCCCGGCCACGAACGCGTTGGTCGGCAGGGTAAAGCTCGTCTTCCCCGTCTGCAACCCGAGGAGATTGGTGAACGCGGTGGAACCGGTGTTGGTGCGTACCAGGGGATAGTCGCCCCGGACGCGGCTGGCAAAGATGGCGTTGTCGAATTTGACAACGCGGACACTGCGGGCCGGATCGCTGCTTTTCGCCAGGTACACGGCCTGGGTGGGGAAGGTGCTGTCGCTGGCCACCCCGCGGCTGAGGATGCGTTCCGCGGACGCCAGGTTGCTGGCGGTCAGCATCAGGGTCAGGAAGGCATTGGTGAGCGCGGTGTCGGGCGGGGCTTCGCGGAACGGCATTTCGCTGAAAGCATAGCTGTTGGACGAGGCGTCGGGCAGGCCGCAGCAGGCGGGCAAACAGATCAGCGGCGGCGCGGTATCGCGCTTGCACCCGTAGAACAGGGCCGCGGTGGTGCTGTTCTGGGTTTGGTAGGGGTCGTTATCCAGCACCCGGTAGGGGATGTCCATGGAGAGAAGAATGAACTCCGCCTGGTTGGTCAGCCCGCGGGCGGCGATGGCCGCCAGCAAGGGATCATACAGAAACGCCTGGAAGTTGGCGCGGCTCCACGTATTGGTCCGCGCGGTCCAGCCTTCCATCCGCCAGAGGTTCTGCGGCGGAACGCCCCGCAGCTCGCAGTAACGATTGGCGAGCCGCACCGAGTTGGTGCTGCTTTGGTTGGCGACGACGATGACATTAAACCCGCTGCCTCCCGCCCAGAGCGTTCCCGCTACGAACACGGCGGCGCAGCCCGACAGTAGCCCGGCAAGCAATCGCATAAGGATAAAATGGCCCGTCCGGCCGCCCAAGTAAAGGCCGCCGGAACGCGGCGGGAACCCGCGCCGCCCGGGGTCAGGCCGCCGCCTGCGCCAGCAACCGCTTGCGCGTGTAGGGAATCAGCCCGCCGGCGTCAATAATGACCTGCCGGGACTGGGGCATCGGCTCGACGCTGAACTGCCGCCCGGTGGTTTTGTTCACCACGGCCCCGGCGGTCAGCTCCAACTCGTCGCCCTCGGCGGCCTCAATTTCGGGGCAAACAATCATGCGCAGGCCGAGGTTAATGGCGTTCTGCAGGAAGATGCGCGCAAAGCTCCGGGCGACGATGATCAATTCATGCCCCTTCAGGCAGGACACCGCCTGCTCGCGCGAGGAGCCGCAGCCAAAGTTCCGGCCGCCGACCAGGACGCTGCCCGGAGGAACCTGCCTGGCTTTGAGCTTCGCGTTGAAAGCCGTCTCATCCGCAAACGCAAACTGCGGCGTCTCGGTGGGCAGCACCGTGGCCATGTAGCGGCCCGGGTAGATGACGTCGGTGGAAACATCGTCACCGACTTTGAAGACAACATTTGGCATAGATCAAAGGAGGCGCACGAAGCGCGGGTTGCTAGGATTTTCGGGGATCGGTAATGACGCCGGTGAGGGCGGAGGCGGCGGCCACCGCCGGAGAACACAGGTAAACCGCGGCCTGGGGATTGCCCATGCGGCCCTTGAAATTGCGGTTGGTGGTGGAAAGCGCGGTTTCGCCATCGCCGAGCGCGCCCTGGTGAATGCCCAGGCACGGGCCGCAGCCGGAGTTCATCACCACGGCGCCGGCCTGCATAAAGGCGCCGATATAGCCTTTGCCCAGCGCCTGGCGGAAGATTTTCGCCGAGGCCGGGAAAATCAACATGCGCGTGCCCGGCGCCACCTTCCGGCCCTTGAGAATCTTCGCCGCCACGGCCAGGTCGTCGAGCCGCCCGTTGGTGCACGAGCCAATCACAATCTGGTTAACCCGGGTGCCGGCCACCTGGCCAATCGGCTTCACGTTATCCACGGTATGCGGGCAGGCGATCTGCGGCTCCAGCCGGGAGACATTGACCTCCAGCACGCTTTCATAGTTCGCCCCGGCATCCGGCAGCACCGGCTCGAGCGGGTCGGTCACGCCCGCCTCCTCGCGCAAGTAACGCGCCGTCTCCTCGTCCGCCGGAACGATGCCCGCCGTGGCGCCCGCCTCGACGGACATATTGCAGAGCACCAGCCGGCCGGAGGTGGGCAGGCGGCGGATGGTTTCGCCGTGGAACTCCAGCACCTTGAAATTCGCGCCCTGGGCGCTGATCCGGCCGATAATGTGCAGAATCAAATCCTTGGCGCCCACAAACTTCCGGAAGCGGCCCTTCACGATCACCTTGATGGTCGGCGGCACTTCGACGTTCAGAACCG
This sequence comes from Verrucomicrobiota bacterium, assembly GCA_012517205.1. Lineage (GTDB taxonomy): Bacteria > Verrucomicrobiota > Verrucomicrobiia > Limisphaerales > UBA8199 > UBA8199. The sequence goes on along the minus strand of JAAYVL010000110.1, from coordinate 42,024 downwards.
TGCCCAGGGCCCAGACGCTGGCCATCTCGGTGGCGCCGATGCCGAAGGCAAACGCCCCCAGCGCCCCGTGGCTGGTGGTGTGCGAATCAGTGCCCACCACCACGTAGCCCGGGCGGACATAGCCGTTTTCCGGCAGGACCTGGTGGCAGATGCCGCCCACATCGCCCCGGATGTCGTGGAACTTGCCCACCCCCTGCGCCCCGATGAACTCGCGCACCTTCTTCTGGTTGGAGGCCGTCTTGGGCGATTCGGCCGGGACGCGATGGTCAAAGATCACCGCCACGCGGCGGGCATCCCAAATCCGGGGCGGCAGCGGCGTGCCCTGGTAGATTTCGCGAAACTGATTGATCACCAAAGCCGCATTCTCGTGCGACATGGCAAGGTCAACCTTGGGTTCGAGGACGTCGCCAGCCTTCACCGAAGGCCGGCCGGTGGCGCGGGCCAGGATCTTTTCAACTACGGTCATAAGTTCAGCAAGGGTATCTACGGGTTAAAGGGAGTCCAGGAATCAGCAGGGGCGGCCTTAAATGACGCGCTCCGCCTTGAAGCGGTCGAGGTCGGCCGGCGAATACCCGAGTTCGGTCAGGAGGGCGTTCGTGTGGGCCGAAAGACGCGGGGGCGGCGTTTTGATTCCGCCGGGGGTTTTCTCCAGCTTCGCGCTCAGGCCGAAGAGCTGGAGCTGGCCGATGCCTTCGACGGCGACCGGCTGCAGGGTTTGGCGATGCTGCACCTGCGGCTGGCTGAGGGCGTGCTCGAGGCTGAGAATCGCGCCGGAGGGAACGTCATTGCGGTTCAACAACTCGACCCAATAGGCGGTGTCTTTCTCCTTCAGCTTCGCTTCGAGCAGAGGCGTGAGCGCCTTGCGGTTCTTCTTGCGCTGGTCGCGCTCCTGGAAGCGCGGATCGGTCTTCAGCTCCGGCACTCCGAGCAGGTCGGCCACCGCCTCCCACTGCTCCTGCTTGTTGGCCGCGATGTTAATAAACCCGTCCCGGGTGACGAAAGTGCCCGAGGGCGCGGCGGTGAAATTGTCGTTGCCCATCAAAACCGGCTGCTGCTTTCCGATCAACAGGTTGGCCGCCACCCAGCCCATGAGCGGCATGATGGAATCCAGCAGCGCCACGTCAATGAACTGCCCCTCCCCGGTCCGCTGGCGGTGGAACAGCGCCGCCAGCGTCGCAAAGGCGGCGTTAAGTCCCCCCACGGTGTCGCACACCGGGAACCCGGCGCGCAGCGGGTTGAGCCGCTCGTCGCCATTGATCGCCATGACGCCGCTCAGGCCCTGGATGATCTGGTCATAGGCCGGCTTGAAGGCATCGGGGCCGCTCTGCCCAAAACCCGAAATCGCGCAATAGACCAGGCGCGGATTGATCTGCGCCAGCACGGGGTAATCCAGTCCCAGGCGCTTCATGACATCCGGCCGGAAGTTCTCCACCAGCACATCGGCGGTCGCCACCAGCTTCTTGAAGATCTCGCGCCCGGCCGGCGCTTTCAGGTTCAGGGTCAGGGACTTCTTGTTGGAGTTCTGCGCCAGGAAGCTGGTTCCCATCAGCTCCTGGTTCAGCCGCGGCACATTGCCCAGCTTGCGGGCCAGGTCCCCATCCGCCGGGTTTTCGATCTTGATGACTTCGGCGCCCAGCAACGCCAGGTGCAGCGTGGCAAACGGCCCCGCCAGCACGTTGGTCAGGTCCAGCACCCGGATGCCTTCCAGCGCCGCGCGCGGGGGCGTGGTTGAATGAGTTGAATCCGTCATATCTTGTAAATCATGCCCGGCAGCTCGCGCGCGAAAAACCGGCTCAGGTCGCGCGCCACTTCCACCAGCCGCGCCCGGTTCACGTCCGGCCGCAGGCCCCGCCGCTGCAGGTAATACACCAAGTCTTCGGTGCAAACGTTCCCGCCGGCCACTTTCGTGAACGGGCAGCCGCCCAGCCCGGCCACGGCGGACTCGAAACACTTCACCCCCACGCGCAGCGCGGCGCAACAGTTGGCCATCCCCAGCCCGTAGGTGTTGTGGAAATGCGCGGTGCATTCGGCGTCCGGCGCCCGTTGTAAGATCGCGCCGAACAACTGCTCGACCTGCTCCGGCGTCCCCTGCCCGGCGGTGTCCGCCAGGCTCAGGTTCCGAAACCCGGCCTCCAGAAACCGCCCGGCGATGCCCAGCACGCGCTCCGCCGGCACCGGGCCTTCAAATCCGCAGCCAAACGCGGACTGGACGGAGAGCTGAACCTTTTTGCCCGCGCCCGCCGCCTGTTGCGCCATGGCGATGATGCGCGTGGTGGCCTCCGCCACGCTCATGCCGGTGTTCTTCTGGCTGTGGGTTTCACTGGCCGAAACCCCCATGCAAAACAACTCGACCCCGCACGCCAGGCCGCGCTCCAGCCCCTTCTCGTTCAGCACCAGCCCCGACAGCGTCGCGCCGGCCGGTTTGCGCCCGGGCGCGGTGAAATGCTGAAAGAGCGCGTCGGTGTCCGCCATCTGCGGCACCTTGCCCGGATGCACAAACGAGCCCAACTGCACCACATCCACCCCCGCCTCCAGCAGGGCTTCCGCCCAGCGCACCTTCTGCTCGAGGGGAACCACCTGCTTCTCCATCTGCAGGCCGTCGCGCAGCCCGACTTCGTGGAGCAAAACCCGGCGGGTCTCCGGCCCGGAAGCGGCGGCGCTCATAGCTGTTCCGCGATGGCCTGCGCCATCTGCAAGGTGGTGCTCGTTCCCCCCAGGTCGTAGGTGCGCACCCGGCCGTCCTGGATGACCCGGGCCACCGCCTGCTCCAGGGCCTGGGCTTTCGCCGCCTCGCCCAGCCAATCCAGCATCATCTTGACCGCCAGGATGGTGGCGATGGGGTTGACCTTGTATTGGCCGGCGTATTTCGGCGCCGAGCCATGCGTCGGCTCGAACACCGCCAGCCGGGCGCCCAGGTTGCCCGAGCACCCAAATCCCAGGCCGCCCACCATCTGGGCGCAGAGGTCGGAAATGATATCCCCGTAAAGATTCGGCGCCACCAGCACGTCGTAGTTGTGGGGGTTCTTGAGCAGCCACATGGTCATGGCGTCAATGTTGGCGTCGTCCATCGGGATTTCCGGGTAGTCCTTCGCCACGGCTTTGGCGGCTTCGAGGAACAGGCCGTCGGTGGCCCGCACGACGTTGGCCTTGTGCACCACGGTGACCTTCTTGCGCCCGTGCTTGCGGGCGAAATCGAACGCGGCGCGCACGATGCGCTCCGAGCCGGCCCGCGTATTGATCTTGCAGGAGATCGCGTATTGGTCGCGCGGCAGCTTCGCGAACGGCGCAAAGGGCCGGGCAAGCTGCCCGAGCGTGCGGGCCAGCTCCGGCGGCACGGGCGCGAACTCGACCCCGGCATACAAATCCTCGGTGTTCTCGCGGAACACCACCAGGTCTATGCCCTCCTTGAAGTTGAGCGGATTGCCGGGATACCCCTTGCAGGGGCGCAGGCAAACATAGAGATCAAACAACTGCCGCATCCGCACGATGGGCGACCGGTAGCTCAGGCCGCGATCCTGCAGCTCGGGCGCCAGCTCCGCCGCCGCCGTGCGGGCGGGCTTGGACGTGATCGCCCCAAACATGGCCGCATCCACCCGCTGGAGCAACTCCACCGTCCGGGGCGGCAGCGCATCGCCCTCCCGGCGCCAGAACTCCCAGCCGATATCGCCGGGTAAATACTCCGCATCGAGCTGCAGCCGATCGAGAACGATCTTCGCCGCCTCCAGTACTTCAACGCCGATGCCATCGCCCGGCAACCATGCAATTTTATATTTGGCCATAATTCTTCCGCGGACTCCCAGCCCAACGCCCGGAAATCTACCCTACCCACCCCCCTCCTGAAAAGACAATACCTGCACCCCCCGTCCCGGGGCCGGCTCCCCCGGTCAAGGCGCGCGGGCCGGCGCCGCCGCGGCCCGCCGGGCCGGGAGAACCCGGCCCGGAAAATGGAAGGCAAACCTCGAACCTCGCCGCGGAGGAGTTTGCGCTTCCATTCCCGGGCAATCCGGCCGCCGCCCGCGCGCAACCCGTTCATTCCGGAGGCGTCCTCATCCCAGCGGATGCCGGCGCGGAAAAGGCCGGCGGCGATGTGAGGGAGACTCGGAGTCATCCAGACGGAAGAAGGCGGCGTGGATGGCTTCCTGTTCATGCACCAGCGCCGTCCCGACCAGGTTCCGGGCTTCGTAGCGGCAGTCGGTGCCGAGCCCGACCGAGGGAAACTGCTGTTCTTTCGCGGCGGCAACTTCCGCGAAGAACTGCCGGGCGCTCGCGGTCAGATCGGCCTCTCCCGCGGGTTTGGGCGGGGCGCTGCTCCCGCCGGGCGCGGGGGCGGGCTCCCCGGGCTTTCCCGCGGGCGCGGAGTCGGAGGGCATCAGGGCTTCCAGCGCGTAGCTGCGGACCAGCTTGGCATGAAGCCGGGCATAAGCCGCGCTGCGCGAGATCATCTCGGCGCCCACAAGCTGGCCGTCAACAAAGGCCAGCAACCCAACCTGACCCGGAACAAGCTGGAAGACCTCGTCGCACTTCAGAAGCGCCTCGGTTTGCGCCTTGAAAAGATCGCTCATGGCGGCGGTGGCCGAGCGGAAGCCAGCCTTGGAGTACAACTTGTCAATGCTATTCCAGACGTCACCCTGGTTGGACTGGTAAGAGCCCAGGGATTCCAACGACTCATGAACGGAACGGGTCTTTCGGGCCCGGGCTTTGAAGGCCATAATGTTCCCGGATTCAGCAAAGGCCCGCGTGGTGTAGGCCCACCGGCCCTGCTCGGTGCAACTGACCGGAATCCGGGTTTCCGAGCATCCCTTGATCAGGATTGACGTATTGAGGACCCGGTTCTGCCGGGCGCCCGCGAGCTCCTCCCCATCCAAAAGCAGGACGGGCTGTGTGGCGCGGTTGATGACCATCAGGTTGGGGACCGAACCCGCCTCCGACACTTCCGTGATGGCGAGGTCCCAGGCGGCGAGGGCTTCCCCGAGCGTGCGATATTGGCAGGCGCCGTCGGCCGGGGCGATGAGCGGCAGAATCGCGAGGTTCTGATAGCGCTGCGCCTTCCCAAACTGAACGGACTGCAACCGGCTCTGTACTGCGTTTTCCATGTTTTTCCTTTCGTTCATGCCGGGTGGAACTCACCCGGCGCCGAACACAATAACCGACCGGGAGTGACAACCAATGACACTCCCCCTTACAAAAAAACCGCGCGTTCCGAACCGCCCCCGGGAAACCCGGCGGGCCGGAGCCCCGGAAAAGGCCGGCCAACCGGGGCTTTCTTCGCGGGGGTGACAGGGAATGGCACCCCCGATTACAAAAAGAGTTGTGGCCCGGGCGCCGGGCGCTTTAAATGCGAGGCGGGCGGACGGCGAAGCCCGGGAACCGCGGGCCGCGGCCCGCGCCGCCACAAGTGAATCATGCGCAAACCACGAACCACGGTGTATAGCTGGCCGGCGATTGAGCGAATGCTGCGGATTCATCAGCTCATCGAAAACAAGGAATATCCCAACTGCCACACGCTGGCGCGGGAGTTCGAAATGAGCGTCCGCACCATCAAGCGGGACGTGGATTTCATGCGCACCCGCCTGAACCTGCCCCTCGAGTTTGACCCGGCGCGGAACGGCTATTTCTTCACCCGCTCCGTGCCGCATTTCCCGCAAATGCCGATCTCCGAGGCGGACACGTTCGCGCTGTTCATCGCCAGCAAGGCGATCGCGCAGTACCGCGGCACGCCCCTGCAACAGATGCTGGAGTCCACCTTCCGCAAGCTGACCGGCCAGTTGGACCAGAGCGCGCGCTACTCCCTGGGCAGCCTGGACGGGGTGCTCTCGTTCCGGCCGTTTGCCCCCGGCGACGCGGAACTGGCGGTGTTTGCCCTGCTGACGCAGGCGGTCAGCGAGCGGCGGGCGGTGCGGTTCAGCTACCGGAACCGGGGCCAACTGAAGGCCCAGCAACGGCACGTGCATCCGTATCATATCGCGTGCGTGAATAACCAGTGGTGCCTCTTCGGCTTCGACGTAACCCGGAAGGCCATGCGGACTTTCGTGCTGGCGCGGCTGAGCAAGGCAAAATTCACGGGCCGGCGCTTCACCGTGTCAAAGAAGTTCGACCTGAATGAATACCTGCAAGGCAGCCTGGGGCTGTTCAAGGGACAGGACGACTTCGAGGTGGTGGTGGAATTGGACGCCTTTGCGGCGGATGACGTGCGGGGTCGGCGGCTGCATTCGAGCCAGGAACTGACCGAAATGCCCGGGGGCATGCTGCGGCTGCGGCTGCGGTTGGACAGCCTGGAGGAGGCGGAACGGTGGGTGCTGGGGATGGGAGGCCACGCCACAGTGGTGCGTCCCGAAGCGTTGCGAGCCCGGTTGGCAGCGGTAGCCAGGGAATTGACCAGGAAATACGGAGGGGGCGCGCAAAGCTGACCCGGGAGGCCAAAGGCCGTCCGAACCAGGCGCAAGAGACCCAAAAGGAAGAAAAAGTCCTCCAAGAGCCCCGGTTTGAGATAAATCGTAGCCACGGCAGCAGTGGCAAAGGCCCCGCATAGCGAAATGGAGCCGGAAACCGGCTTTGGCGTCAATTATCCCCAGTTTTGCTAAGAAATCCAGCCAATCCCAAGTCCATTCCGGGCTAATAATTAGCCGTGTACAAGGGGTGTACAAGGGGTGCCCATCGGATGCTCATCGGATCAGCAATGGAAAATCCTACGTACACCCGGTGAGCATCCCTTGTACACCCCTTGTACACGGCTCGAAGGTAGGGAGGAAGCCGGCAGGATTCTCAGAATTGAGAATCCGAGGCGCGGAGGCGTCGGTTGGGGATTGGTTGGGCGGGAGGAGGGTGATGGGGGATTGTTTTTGCCTTTTTGAGGTGTTCGGGAGGAACGGTTTGGCTGGGACATTCGAGTCCTGCGCCGGGCGCGGAACTGTGCCAAAATGGCACAGTTGGGCAGCCGATAGGAAGGAGGGGCTTGGAATTCGGCGGTCAGGGAGGTAAAAACCGGGCGTTAACCAGCGATTGCGGCTTGCCCCTGGCCGAATTGGCACCCAATCTTATGGGGATGAATCAACTAAAGTGCCCTGTCTTTACTGGATTCGAACGGCGTCTGGCCGCCCTTATTTGCGTATTCGGCGCGGCGGCGCTCGTTTTCTCCGCGCCCGCCCAACCGCAAAAGACCGCCGAACTGAAGCCGCCGGCCACGCTGGCTGAATTGCGGCAACGGCTGACGGATCACCTGGCCCAGCCGCGGTTTGCCGCCGCGTTGTGGGGCGTCAAGATTGTCGCGCTCGAAAGCGGCGCGACGGTTTTCGAGCACAATGCGGGGAAGCTGTTCACCCCGGCCTCGAACTCGAAGCTCTACACCGTCGCGCTGGCGCTGGACCGGTTGGGGGGGGATTACCGGATCCGGACCTCCCTTTACGCCGCGGCCCGGCCGGATTCCTCCGGCACGCTCGCAGGCGATTTGGTGGTGTATGGGCGCGGTGACCCGGGCTTCAATGAGCGTTTGAACGGCGGCGACATCTACCGGGCCCTGGATCCGCTGGTGAACGCGCTGACCAACGCCGGCGTGAAACGCATCACCGGGGATGTGGTGGCCGACGAGAGCTACTTCCGCGGCCCGCCGTTTGGCGCGGGCTGGATGTGGGACGACATGGAGTACTACTATGGCGCGGAGATTTCCGCCCTCACCATCAACGACAACACGCTGCGGCTCCGCGTCCAGCCCGGGCCCGCCGTGGGAGCGCCATGCCGGCTGTCGCTGCAGCCCGCCACGGCCTGGCTCACGTTCAGCAACCGCGCCGTCACGGTCGCCAAAGGCGCCGCACGGAGCATCCATCTTTATCACCCGCTCTGCGAAAACCTGATTTTCGTCTCCGGCCAAATGCCGGTGGACGGCACGAACTACACTGACGAGGTCACCGTGCATAACCCCGCCGGGTTGTTCGCCGGGTTTTTCCGCGAGGCCCTCATCCGCCGGGGCATTGCGGTCGCGGGCCGGGCGCGCAGCGTCAACTGGCTGGACCGGGAAGCCCGGCCGGTGGACTACGGGCGGCAGGTCGAGTTGGGCGCGGTGGCGTCGCGGCCCATGCGGGAGCTGGCCCGCGAGGTGCAGAAGCCCTCGCAGAATCTGTACACCGACCTGCTGCTGGCGCATGTGGGGGAGCAATCGCGGACGGCCAATACCGCGGCCCGCGCGACTTCGGAAGACCTGGGCATCCGGGAGTTGAACCGGTTTCTGGGGCAGGCCGGCATCCCGGCCGGCCAGACTCTCTTTGAGGAAGGCTCCGGGCTTTCGCGGGACAACCTGACCACGCCCGGCGCCACCGTGACCCTGCTGCAATTCATGCACCGCCATCCGGAGAGCCAGGCGTACCTGGACGCGCTGCCGATCGCGGGCGTGGACGGCACGCTGCGCAACCGCATGAAAGGCACGCCGGCGGCGGGCAACGTGCGCGCCAAAACCGGCTCCCTGCGCTGGACGAGTTCGATCTCCGGCCACGTCACCACGGCGGCCGGCGAGCGCCTGCTCTTCTCCATCATGGTCAATCGCTACGCGGGCGCGACCTCCGTGCGCGCCGACCAGGACGTGATCCTGGCCATGCTGGCGGGCTTTACCGGGCGCGCGACCGAGTGAAGCGCCGTGCGCCCGGGCGGCGGCCGCGCGCGCGCCCCGGGTTATTTGAGCTTCTTGAGCAGGATTTTGGAGTGGCGGCCGCTCTGGTCGTATTTCTCGCGCCGGGCGGGCGGCAGGTCGTCGGGGGTGCCTTCGGCGAAGCCGCCTTTGGACTGGAACCAGGTAAAGGCTTGCGTGGAGAGCGCAATGAGTTCCTGGAGGCCCAGCTCGCGGGCTTTGTTTTCCACAAACTGGACGAGCTTGCGGCCGATGCCCTGGTTCTCGTGGGCGGAGCTGACGTAGAGGCAGGCCAGTTCACCTTTGCCCAGTTCGGGCCAGGTATGCAGGGCGACGCAGGCGACGGGGTTTTTATCAATTTCGAAGATGTAGTAGTCGGCGAGTTGTTTTTCGATGGCGGGCCGGGTGCGCTTGACCAGTTCCTCGCTTTCCACGGAGCCGCGGGTCAGGTTGAGGATGCTGCGGATGTCCTTTTTCAGGGCGCGGCGGATTTGCTGGAACTCGTTGCCGTAGATGAGCGTGCCGACGCCCTCGTTGGTGAAGACTTCGGCCAGCAGGCCTTCCGGCAGGGAGCCGTTGATGACGTGGACGCGCGGCACCCCGGCTTTGCAGGCGGCGGCGGCGTGAATGGCCTTGGAAAGCAGGTCGGGGGGGATGGCCTGCCGCTGGAGCGTCAGGACCGACTCGAGGTCGGCCAGGGGCATCTGGCGGATGATGCGTTCGCCGACCCGGATGCCGTCATGGGCGGTGATGAACATGAGCTTGGCGGCCTTGAGCGCCTCGGCGGCGGCCAGCGCGACGCCATCGGAATTGACGCGGTAGGTCTTGCCTTCGCCGTCGAAGCCCAGGGGGGGGAGGATGGGGATGATGCCCTGGGCGAGGAGCCGCTGGAGCAGCTCGGTGTCCACGCGCTCGACCTTGCCGGTGAAAAGCTGGTCCACCCCGTGCAGGATGCCGGCGGGGTGGGCGATGACGGCGTTGGTGCAGGCGGCGCGGAGGTCGTTGGCGGCCAGGCCCTCGAGGATTTCGTGCGTGAGCCGGTTGGCGGCGGTGAGCGCGAGCTGGAGCGTGGCTTCGTCGGTGATGCCGGTTCCGTCAAGGTTCGAGGGGGCGCGGCCGGTTTCGCGGGCCAGCGCGCGAATCTGGGCGGAGGCGCCATGCACGAGCACGACGTGGATGTTCAGGGAGCGCAGGACGGCAATATCCACGAGGAGGTTGGTGAAGTTCTCGTCGGTGACGATCGCGCCGTCCACGTTGATGATGAACGTCTTGTCGCGGAATTGCGGGATGTAGCGGAGAATGCCCCGCAGGTCGGTGAGTTTCACGTTAGCTCAGGGGAAAGGGCTCAGGCGGGCGCCGCCGCCGTCCGGGCCAGGGCGGTCTGGAGGGCGGCCAGGCAGTGTTTGTTTTCCCGGGGCGTGCCGATGGAGATGCGAATCCACGCGGGCAACTGGTAGCCGCCCATCGGCCGCGTGATGACGCCCAGTTGCTGCATTTCGTGGAAGACCCGCTGGCCGTCGCCGACGCGGACCAGGATGAAGTTGGCGGCGGAGGGGATGTATTCCAGCCCCAGCCGGCGGAAAGCGCGCGCGTAGAACCTGAGCCCGCGCGCGTTCAGGCGGCGGGTTTTTTGGGCGTGCGCCGCGTCGTCGAGCGCGGCCAGGGCGCCGGCCTGGGCGATGGCGTTGATGTTGAAGGGCTGGCGGATTTTCTCCAGCTCGGCAATCAGGGCGGGATGCGCGATGCCATAGCCGATCCGCGCGCCGGCCAGCCCGTAGATCTTGGAGAAAGTCCGCATCAGGATCAGGTTGGGCTTGCGGCCCGCGCGGATTTCCGGCGTCAGGTCCAGGGGCTGGTCCAGGAACTCGAAGTAGGCCTCGTCGAGGGCGATGACGACGTTCTCGGGCACCGCGGCGACGAACCGCGCCAGGTCGGCGGCGGCGACGCAGGTGCCGGTCGGGTTGTTGGGGTTGGCGACGAACACGAGCCGGGTCCGGGGGGTGATCGCCGCCCGCATGGCGTCCAGGTCGTGGCCGTAGTTCCGGGCGGGGACAACGACGAGCTGGCCGCCGAACAGGGCGGTGACGATGGCATAGACCGCGAAGCTGTATTGGGCCATGACCACCTCGGTTCCCGGCGCAATGAGCGCGTGCCCGAGGAACTCGATCACCTCGTTGGAGCCGTTGCCCAGGATCAGGTGGGCCGGGGTGACGCCGAGCCGGGCGGCGAGCTTTTGCTTCAGGTAATGGGCGTTGCCATCCGGGTAGAGATGCGCCTGGGCCAGCGCTTTGCGCATGGCGGCCACGGCCCGCCGCGAGGGGCCGAGGGGGTTCTCGTTGGAGGCCAGCTTGACGATGTCATCGGCGGGCAGGCCCAGCTCGCGGGCGACCTCTTCGATGGGGCGGCCGGGCTGATACACCGGCACCGCCTGCAGGTTCGGGTTGGTGGGGTAAGGAAGCGTCACCATAATTCCTGGCTTTCGGGTTTCAGTCCCGCGCCCGCCCATCGCCATGCCGGGGCGGCCGGGGCGCGGATTGCCTTTCTACTAGCCGGGATATTTCACGCCCCGCACGAAATACCCGCAGGCCGGAGCGCGGGCATCTTGCCCGCTTAGCCCGTTGGGAGGCTGTAAGCGGGCAAGATGCCCGCGCTCCAGCCTTGCAGGTGTGAAATGTCTGGGCTAGCATGTCCGACCAAGTAACCGGCGCGCGCGGCCATGATCAAGGACAAAAGTGGCCGGGCGGCGGGTTTGGGGGGCGGTGGGCGTCCGGGAGGTCGAATAAACGGGACGCCATCTTCGTCTGTTTCTGTGACCCCCCGGCAATCGGGCTTGTCGCCCGGCGCCGGTTGGGTTTAACTATTGGAAAATGACGAATAACATGAATACCACTCGCACCTGGCTGCGACGGACGATGGCGCTGTCGTTGCTGTCTGGCCTGGCCATCGCCGTCCTGAACCTGTCCGTGACGCCTTCCCAGGCGGCGGACAACGCGAACCTGGAGCCGCTGGCGCTGAAGTTGCCGGCGCCCGCCTTCAAGGGGACGCCCAAGGACGTGGACGTGGGCCCCAACGTCGAGCCGTTGTCCGACAAACCCCGCCCGCCGATGATGGTGCCCCCCGGGCTGAAGAACCTTGCGCCGGGCAGCAAGCTGACGAGCAGCGACAAGAACGCCACCAGCGACATCCTGGCCCGGATTACCGACGGCGACAAGGATGCCTCCGACCAAAGCATTATCTTCCTGCGCAAAGGCACGCAATGGGTGCAAATGGATCTGGGCAGCCCCCAGGAAATCTTTGCGGTGGTGATCTGGCATGCGCATAACATGGCCAAGGTGTATCGCGACGTGATTGTGCAGGTGGCCGATGACGCGGACTTCATCGAAAACGTGCGCACGGTTTTCAATAATGACGCGGATAACAGCTCCGGCCTGGGCGTGGGCACGCAGCGCGAGTATTTCGAGACCCACGAAGGCAAGCTCATTGACGCCAAGGGCGTCAAGGCCCGCTATATTCGTTTCTACTCCAAGGGCAGCACGGAAAGCGCCCTCAACGAGTACACCGAAGTGGAGGTTTACGGCCGTCCCGCCAAGTAAGCGGCGGCGGCCCGCGGAGGGCGCGCATGACCCGCGAAATCCGAGTTCGGCGAGCCCGTGGGCGAATTCGCGCGGGGCGAACCGGCGCGCGGCTGGCCGCCCCGCCCCCGGCTGACGGCCGGGGCGCATGCTCCGGCGCCCATCCGGCTCCCCTGGGCCGGGGGCGCGGGTCGGCACGGTTCCGGGAGGTTGTCGAGGGAGGGAGCGGATGCGGGGCCCGGGGCCGTTGATTGCGCTGCTGGCCGCGCTGGTGCTGGCCCTGTGGAGCCTTGACCTGGGCCGGCGTCCCCTGCACAACGACGAGGCCGTCAACGGCGTCAAGTTCGGGCGGCTTTGGTCGGGCCAGGGTTATCGGTATGACCCGAATGAGCATCACGGGCCCTCGCTTTACTATGCCACCCTGGCGGTCAGCCGCCTTACCGGCGCGCCGCCGGACGAGGATTCCTTCACGGAGAGGCGGCTGCGGTTTACCCCCGTCCTTTTTGGCGTCGGGCTGTTGCTGCTGCTGCCGCTGATTGCGGATGGGCTGGGACGGCGCGCCGTGGTTTGGGCCGCGCTGTGGACCGCGGTTTCCCCGGCGGTTGTTTTCTACAGCCGGTATTATATTCACGAGGTACTGCTGGTCTTTTTCACCTTCCTGGCGCTGGCCGCCGGGTGGCGCTATTGGCGCCGCCGCCGAATGGGCTGGCTGCTGCTCGCGGGCGCCGCGGTGGGCGCCATGCACGCGACCAAGGAGACTTTTGTCATCGCGCTGGCGGCCGCCGCGCTGGCGTTGGGGCTGAATCAGCTCTGGAACCGCTGGCTGGATGCCAGCGCCGCCCCGCCGGCCAGGCCCGGGGGAATCCAGCTCAGCCATGCGGCCGCCGCGGCGGGCGCCTGGCTGCTGGTGGCGCTGCTGCTGTTTTCCTCCTTCTTTACGAACGCCGCCGGGCTGCTCGATTCCGTGCGCACCTATTTGCCCTGGCTCGCCCGCGCCGGCGGGGCTTCGCCGCACGTCCACCCGTGGAGTTTTTATCTGCATCGGCTGTTGTTCTTTCAGGCCGCGCTGGGGCCGGTGTGGAGCGAGGCTTTGATCCTGGCGCTGGCGGTGGCGGGCGCCCGCGCCGCTTTTGTGCGCCGGGGCCTGGGGGATGCCAACGCCGGGTTTGTGCGATTCCTGGCCTTCTATGCTTTCGCGCTCATGGCCGCTTACGGCGTGATCTCCTACAAGACCCCGTGGTGCCTGCTGGGCTTCTGGCACGGCATGATTTTGCTGGCGGGCGTCGGCGCCGCCTGGCTGGCGGGCCGGGCCCGGCGCCGGGCGGGGCGCATGGTGGTCACGCTTTTGCTGCTGGCGGGGGCGGGGCATCTGGCGTGGCAGGCCGTCCGGGCCAATGGGGAGTATGCCGCCGACCGGCGCAACCCTTATGTCTATGCGCAAACCTCGCCTGACCTGCTGCGGCTGGTCCGCCAGGTCGAGGCGCTCGCGCGGGCGCATCCGCAGGGGCGGCAAATGCCGGTGAAGGTGATGGCCGCGGAAGACGACTACTGGCCGTTGCCCTGGTATCTGCGCAATCTCAAGCGGGTTGGCTGGTGGGACCACCTGGCACCCCCGCCGGACGCGCCGGTGATGATTGTTTCCGCGTCATTCCACGCGGGCCTGGATGAGCGGCAAACCCACGTCATGGCCGGTTATTACGCGCTGCGCCCGCAGGTTTTCCTCGAACTTTACGTGGCCCTGGATTTGTGGCGGGCTTACCTCGCGCAGCATCCTCCCGAGCCGGATTGAGACCGGGCCGCGGAGGCGTCCGCGCATTTGGACTCCCGCGCCCGGGGTTGACGCGGCGTTCGGAGTGAGCCTATTTTGCCTGCCGTTGCAAAGCCCTGAAAATCAAGTCAAAGCCGGCCGCGCCAATGTTCTGGGAGTGGGCATCAGCGCGATCAACCTGGATACGGCCGTGGCGGCGATCGCCGAGGCCCTGGCGCGGAAAACCAAGGGGTATGTATGCGTGACGGGGGTGCATGGCGTAAGCGAAGCCCAGGCCGACCCCGCCTTCCGGACGATTTTGAACCGTGCGTTTCTGACGACGCCCGACGGCATGCCGACGGTCTGGATGGGCCGCTGGCAGGGATTCCGGCAGATGCGGCGGGTTTATGGGCCGGACTTGATGCTGCGGGTTTGCGAGTTCACGCGGACGCGGGGCTACACGCATTTTCTTTACGGCGGCGCGCCGGGCGTGGCCGACACGCTCAAGGCGCGGCTGGAGCAGCGGTTTCCGGGCCTGCAGATCGCCGGCACCTACACGCCCCCGTTCCGGCCGCTGAACCCGGCCGAAGAGCAGCAACTGCAGGACCTCGTGGGCAAGCTGCGGCCGGACATCTTTTGGGTGGGGCTGAGCACGCCGAAACAGGAGAAGTTCATGGCGCAATACTGGCAGCGGCTCGAGGCGACGCTGTTCTTCGGCGTGGGCGCGGCCTTTGATTTTCACGCCGGCCGGATGCGGCAGGCGCCGCGCTGGATGCAGCGCAGCGGTTTGGAGTGGCTGTTCCGCCTGGGCAGCGACCCGGGCCGGCTCTGGAAGCGCTACCTCAAGAACAACCCGCTGTTTATCCTGCGCGCGCTGGGCCAGGTGACCCGCCTCCGGAGGTATTCGCTCGATTAGCGCCGTTCCCCGCCCGCGGATCAGAGCTTCCAGGGCGACAGGACCTGGGTCGCGGGGGCAAACTTCACGGAGCGGTACTGGGGCCAGGGACAGCAGATCACGGCCAGCTTGATGTCGGCGCGCTGGGCGAGCGTTGCCGGGTCGGCCAGGTGTTCAAACTCGATCACGCTCGGCTCAATCTCCGGCCGGGCGCCGTAGTCGTGCACCACAACCTTGTAGCCGTTGCGCTTAAGCTGCTGCGCCAGAAACAGGCCCGCGGCCTCCTCGGTGATGTAAGTATCCGGCTTGTAGGTCAGCCCGAGCACGGCGACGGTGTCCGTCTTGCTCACCAGCCGGCAAACGCGCTCGAACAAATCCGCGTTGGCGCGGTGATTCACCTTGTCCGCGGCCTCGGCCAGCGGCGCGTCCAGGTTCAACTGCCGGGCGGTGTAGGCCAGCAGCCGGTTGTCGCGCGGGAAGCAGGGCCCGCCATAGCTCAGGCCCGCGCGCAGGTATTTGCGGCCCACGCGGCTGTCGCTGCCAATGGCATCGAGGATTTGATGGATGTTCGCCTTGGGAAACTGCTCGGCAATCATGCGCAACTGGTTGGTGAAGCTGATCTTCATCGTCACGTAGCTGTTAAGGGAGATTTTGGTCAGCTCGGCGCTGATGATGGACATGCGGGCGATGTTGGGCTGGTTCTGGTTGTACCGCCGGTACAGGGCCTCGAGCACCGCGCCGCTCTGGGGATCGGATTCGCCGATCAACACCAGGTCCGGCTCGAGCAGGCCTTTCACGACGTTGCCCAGGGCTATGAACTCGGGATTGTAGCACACACCGAAATCCCGGCCGCACACCCCGCCGGTCTCGCGCTCGAGCATCGGGATGAGGACCGTGTCCACCGCGCCGGGAGTGGTGGTCGAACTGCAGACAAACAGGTGGCCGGACTTGCCTTGCGCGCGCACGGCGGCGGCGATGGGCTGCATTGCGCGCAGCAGGAACTCGTTGGAGAAGCTGCCATCCGGCAGACTCGGAGAGGGGGGGATGAAGAAAGTCACGTCGGTGGCGACCGCCTCGCGGTAGTCCTGGGTGGCGCGGAGCCGGGCCCGGCCGGCGGTGATGGTCTCCGCCAGGAGGGGTTCCTCGACCGGGGGCTGGCCCGCGTTGATCCGGGCCACCTTTTCCGGGTCAATGTCAATGCCCACGACCTCGAACCCGCGCTGGGCCAGGGTCGCCGCGATGCAAGCGCCAAGTTTGCCAAGCCCACAAACGGATGCTTTCTGGATTGGTTTCATACGATTTGTCTGCTAGGCTAGGGGACGACTGGCGAAAGTCAAGATGCGAAGCTATCCTTTGACGCGCCCCGTGCGCCGGTTAATGGTCCTGAATTTGAGTTTTATGACGCCGAACTATGATAAGATAGATGATGCGATTCTGGCCCTGCTGCACCTGACCAGCTTTAAGGAAAACAGCGGCGCCCTGAAGTCCACGCGCGCCTGGAAGACCCACGACTGGGACGCGCTGGCCCGCCTCCATGCCAAACGCTACATCAGCAACCCCGTGGGCAAGGCCAAATCCGTCATGCTTTCGGAGGAAGGGAAGGCCCGCGCCAAAGAATTGTTCTGCCGCTTGTTTTGCGATTGAACCGGGGAGGCGAAAGCCGCCGGCCGGGCCGGCGGAGCGCCGTGGCACATGAGCGCGGAAGCACAGGAAATCAGCCAACTGGTGCGGGCGGTGTTTCGCGCCTGGGACCAGGACGGCATGGCTTTCCTGATCCTGCGCAACTACGAGGGGCTGCCTGACTTTACGACCAATGACATTGACGTGCTGGTGGCGCCGGGCCAGCGCCGGCGCGCGGAGCAAACGCTGGTGGCGGCGGCGCGGGAAGCGGGCTTCCGGCTGCACAACCGCGCCGAGTTCATGCCGGTGGCCCTCTACCTGTCGAGCCGGCGCTCCCATGCCCAGGCGCACTTCGATTTGTTTGACGCGTCGAAGTGGCGCGCGTTTGATTTTCTCGGCTGCCAGGGCTTTCTCGAACGCCGCGTCCGGCGCGAGTTGTTCGCCGTGCCGCATCCCGCCGACGAAGCCGCCACGAGCCTGCTCTCCTTCCTGATCTACACGGGCCGGGTAAAGGAGAAATACCGGGCGTTCATCACCGCCCAATGCCGCGCGGAAGCCGCGGCGATGACGAAATTGCTGGCGCAGACCTACGGCGCCGCGCGCGCGCGGTTCCTCGTGGCCGCCGGGGCGGAGCAGCGGTGGACGGCGATCGAAAGCGCCGCCGGCGCTTTGCGGCGCACGCTGATTCTCCGGCAACTGACGCGGCATCCCGGGCGGACCCTGCGTTCCGTGCTGGCCGATGCGAAGCGGCTCACGCTGCGTTTTCTGCGCCCCCCGGGCCTGACCGTTGTGCTGTGCGGAGCGGACGGCTGCGGAAAATCCACCATTGCCCGGGTCGTGACGGATGAGCTGAGTTGCACCTTCAGCCCGCTCAAGGGGCGGCATTTTCATTGGAAGCCGCCGGTGTTCACCGCCCGCCGGCGGGCCGCGCGCGGACCCGCGACCAACCCGCATGGCCAGCCCGTGCGCAACCGGTTCGCATCCCTCGTTTATTTTCTCTTTCACTGGCTGGAGTTCTTTCTCGGCTCGCACCTGTCCTTCCGCCCAATCACGTTCCGCGGCGGGCTGGTGCTGATTGATCGCTATTACTACGATTTCTTTGTGGACCCCGGCCGCTACCGCCTGCAGTTGTCCCCGGGCCTCGCCCGGCTGGGCTACGCTTTCCTGAAAAAGCCGGATTTGGTGATCCTGTTGGATGCGCCCGCCGAGGTGTTGCAGAGCCGCAAACAGGAAGTCCCGCGGCCCGAGACGGAACGCCAATGCCGCGCGTATCGGGCGCTGGTGAGCCGCCTCCCCAACGGACGCATCATTGACGCCGCCCAGCCCATCGAAACGGTAGGGGCCGATATTGCCCGCGTGATTCTCGATTATATGGCGGAGCGGACGCAGCGGCGCCTGGGCACCCGGCCTGGCCCGCCTTTGCCCGAAACCGAACGGGCGAAACCCCCGCTTTAAGATCATGCCCGAGCCACCGGATTTCTGGGAAGCCCTGTTCGGCCCCGCAACGGGGGCACCTGCCGGCGCGTGGATGAACCTGCGCCTGGTCCGCAAACACGGGCGGCCCTTTCTGCTGCTGCCCCGCCAACGGCGCGCCGCGGCGCTGTCTTTGAGCCTTTACCCGGCGCAGACCCCCCGCGCCCGCGCCGCCCGGGCGCTTTTGCGCTGGGCCGTGGGCGGGGCGATTCCCCTGGGAACCCGGCCCCTCAGCTTTGCCATCGCTCCCGAGGATGACTTTGTGCGGTTCATCGCCTCGCTGGCCGGGGAGCCGAAGCCGGCGCTGCCGACGATGGGAATCCTGGCGGGAAATCCCGCCAAGGATGACCAGCGCTTCCTGATCCTGGTGTTCGACGCCGGCCAAAACCCGGTTGCAGTAGTCAAAGCCGGCCTGAGCGAGCGCGCCCAGGCCCTGGTCGAAAAGGAACGGGCGCTGCTGGCGGCGATGCCCCCGAACCTCGGCAGCGTGCCCCGGTTGCGCGCGCACTTCCAGTCCCCCCGGCAGCGCGCGCTGGCGATGGATTTCGCGCCCGGCGATTCACCCCGCCCGCGCGATGAGGGCGCGCTGCCGGCGCTGCTGACTTCGTGGGTGGACACGCAACGGACCCTCGCGTTGGGCGAGACGGCGGATTGGCAGCGATTGACCCGCGCCGTCCAGGCCCGCGAGCTGCCAAACCCGCTGCTTCAACGGCTCCCGGGGCGGACCGTTCCGGCAACGCTTCAACATGGCGACTTCGCCCCCTGGAATATCAAAGTCTCGCCCGCCTCGGGCGCCTGGACGGTGCTGGACTGGGAGCGGGGCGAGCTGGCCGGCATTCCCGGCTGGGATTGGTTTCATTATGTGCTTCAACCCGCCATCCTCGTGGAGCGCTTGCCCGTCGCGGGGCTGGTTCAGCGCATGGAAGGCCTGCTTCGTTCGGAAGCGTTCCTGGCTTACGCTGAGCGCGCGGGCATCCGGGGCTGCGAGCGCGAGTTGGCCTTGGCCTACCTGATCCATGCCGCCGAAGTCATCAAACCCGCCGAAGGCCTGGCGGCGACGAACGAACTCCGGCGCGCGCTGGCGGCGCGGTGGCAGTGGGTTTAGCCTCGCCAGCCCGCAACGATCCGCCTCTCCGGGAAACGGCGCCGCCACGCTTGCGCCGCCGCCAGGCCGAATGAGCGCCCGGCCCGGGGCGGCCGGCCTCCGGCCTTGCCCCACCCGCGCCCGCATGTTTTACTATCAGCCAGTAATGCCCGGAATATCATGATTGCACGCCCCAAAGCCGCCCCGGAATCCCCGCCTTCCGCAAACGCCGGCACGGCAAAACGGCGTCCGGCAAGGGGGGCCTCAATGCTGGCCGCCGCCTGCTGCGCCCTGTTGCTGTGGCCGGCCGGGATGTCCGCGCGGGGGGCGGAGCGGCAGCGGCTGAGCGGGCATGTGCCGGGAGGGGCGAGGCATTGGGCGGCGCTGGGACGATTGCCGGGCACGAACCGGCTTGAGCTGACCATCGGCCTGCCTTTGCGCAACCGGGAGGCCCTGCGCGACTTGCTCGAAAAGATTTACGATCCGTTCCACCCTGAATATCAGCACTACCTCGCCCCGGCGGAGTTCGTGGAGCGGTTCGGGCCGAGCCGGCAGGATTACGAGGCGGTAATCGCTTTTGCCCGCGCGCGCGGCCTGCGGATCACCGCCACGCACCCGAACCGCATGCTGTTGAATGTGAGCGGCGCGGTGGCGGACATCGAACGGGCCTTTCGCGTCCGGATGCAGTCCTACCGCCACCCGACGGAGGCGCGGAACTTTTATGCGCCGGATGCGGAGCCCTCCCTCGATTTGCAAACGCGGGTGCTGATGATTGACGGCCTGGACAACTTCTCGCGGCCGCGCCCGGCGAACCTGCGGTGGGTGCCGCAGGGGCGGGGCGCGGGCGCGGACTCCGGCGCCCGGCCGGCGGGAGCCGGGTCCGGCCCGCGCGGTTTCCTCCTGGGCCGGGATTTCCGGGCGGCTTATGCGCCGGGCGTGGGGCTGGACGGAGCCGGGGAAGCCGTTGGCCTGCTGGCGCTGGATGGCTTTTACACCAATGACGTGCTGGCTTACCAGAACCTGGCCGGGCTGCCCCATGTGCCCGTCACCAGCGTGCTGGTGGACGGCTTCAACGGCCGGCCCGGCGCTGGCAACATTGAAGTGGCGCTGGACATTGCCATGGCGTCGAGCATGGCTCCGGGCCTGTCCCAAATTATCGTCTATGCCGGCCGGCCCACCAGCAGCCCCTGCACCGTGCTCAACCGCATGGCGAACGATACCAACCACCTCGGCCAGGTCGCGGCGCGGCAGCTTAGTTCCTCCTGGATCTGGCGAACGCCCTCCCTCGAACTCGAGAACCAGATATTCCTGCAATTCGCCGCGCAAGGGCAGTCGTTCTTCCAGGCCTCGGGGGACGATGGCGCTTATTGCGGGGCCGCCAGCCCGCCCTGGGCGCCGACGGACAACCCGAACGTCACCGTGGTCGGCGGCACCCAGTTGACCACCCAATCGCCGGGGGGCGCCTGGGCGGGGGAAACCTGCTGGAGCTATTTCCCGGACGAGCCGGTGGCCAGCGGCGGCGGGTTTGGCACGAACCACGCCCTGCCCGGCTATCAAACCGGAATTGACCTGGCCGCCCGGGGCGGCTCGGACACCTGGCGCAACAGCCCCGACGTGGCCTGCGTGGCCGCGGACATCTGGCTCATCGCGAACAACGGCGAACAGTTCAGCGGCGCGGGCACCAGCGCCGCCGCGCCCTTGTGGGCCGGCTTTGCCGCCCTGGCCAACCAGCAGGCGGCCGCCCGCGGCCTGCCCGCCCTCGGCTTCATCAACCCCGCCCTCTACCGCATCGGCAAGTCGTCCGAATACGCCGCGGCGTTCCACGACACCACCACCGGCAATAATACCAATAACTGCTGCGGCCCCGACCGGTTCCCGGCCGGCCCCGGCTACGACCTCTGCACCGGCTGGGGCACGCCCACGGGCAGCAACCTCATTGCCGCGCTCCTCGCCCCGCCGCCAGCTTTGCGCGTGACGCCCGCCGCCCTGCCCGCCTTCAGCGGCCCGCTCGGCGGCCCCTTCCGCCCGGCGGCGCAGGGCTTCACCCTGACCAACGACAGCCACGCGGCGCTCGCCTGGAGCGTGACCCACGCCGCGCCGTGGCTCCACGTCTCGCCCGCCAGCGGAATCCTGACCCACGGCGGCCCGGCGGCGTCCGTCACGCTGACGCCGACCGCAGCGGCGGACAGCCTGCCGGTGGGCAGCTACGTGGCCACCCTCTGGTTTACCAACGTAAATACCACCAACGCCGCCGATGAATTCAGCCAAAGCCGGCTGGTCAGCCTGGACGTGGTCGCGCCGCCCGTAATCGCCGCGCAGCCGACGAACCAGACGGTCTTCGAGGATATGACGGCGGTTTTCACCGTGGTGCCCGCCAACGGCGCATCCTGCGCTTACCAATGGCAATACGATAACGGGGTCTATTTGACCAATTTGACGGACGGCGGCCGGGTTTCCGGCTCCGCGTCCAGCTCCCTGGTCATCGCCCATGCGGCGCCCGCCGACGCCGGGGCTTATTCGGTGATCGTCAGCAACGCCGCGGGCGCGGTCGCCAGCGTGCCGGCGTTCCTGGCCGTTTTCCCGTGGCGGCCCGTCATTATGACCCCGCCCGCCGGCCGATCCGTGGTCGCGGGCGAGACGGTCACCTTCAGCGTCGAGGCTGTCGGCGGCCAGCCGCTGTTCTATTCCTGGCAGCGGAATGGCACCGCCCTGAGCGACGGCCGGCAGGTCAGCGGGTCGCACACCCCCCACCTCACGCTCCACTGCGTTTCCCCCGCCGATGCGGCCGCGTATTCAGTGGTCGTGACCAATGCGGACGGAATGGCGGCCAGCCCCGGCGCCGTGCTGACGGTGGCCTCCATCACCCCCCCGCAAACCGCGCTGACGACGATTTACTCCTTCACGGGCGGCTCCGATGGCGCCAATCCGAACGCCCTGCGCCAAGGCGCCAACGGCAGTTTCTACGGCACCGCGCAAAACGGCGGCGCGCACGGCGCGGGCCTCGTCTTCCAGCTCTCCCCCGCGGGCCTCGTCCAGCCGCTGTATTCCTTCACGGGCGGCGACGACGGCGCGACGCCCTTCGGCGCGCTGGCGCCCGGGCCGGAGGGCGATTTCTACGGCAGCACCTACCAGGGCGGCGCCCATGACAACGGCACCCTCTTCCGCCTCACGCCGGGCGGCGGGCTGACCACGCTCGTCGCGTTCAACATTACCAACGGCAGCCTGCCCTGCGCCGGGCTGGCGC
This sequence comes from Verrucomicrobiota bacterium, assembly GCA_012517205.1. Lineage (GTDB taxonomy): Bacteria > Verrucomicrobiota > Verrucomicrobiia > Limisphaerales > UBA8199 > UBA8199. Next base: position 19,775 of record JAAYVL010000110.1, on the reverse strand, counting down.
CGGGCGCGGACGGCAATTTCTACGGCAGCACCTACCAGGGGGGCGCGCATGGCCGCGGCACGGCGTTCAAAGTGACCCCCGCCGGGGCGCTCACCACGCTGCGCGCATTCAGCAATGGCGCCGACGGCGGCCACCTGGCGGCGGGGCTGGTTCGCGCCCGCGACCACACCTTTTACGGCGCCACCTACAAAGGCGGCGCCAGCGGCCATGGCACCGTCTTCCAAATCACCGCCGACGGCGGGTTCAAGAGCCTGGCGTCTTTTGGCCAAACCAATGGCGCCAACCCGCTCGCCGAGTTGATCCAGGACCCGGCCGGAAACTTCTACGGCACGACCTCCGCGGGGGGCGCGCACCGGCACGGCACCGTCTTCCGCCTGAGCCCGGACGGCGCGCTCCACCCGCTGCATTCCTTTAGCGGCGGCGCCGACGGCGGCTACCCGGCGGCGGCGCTGCTTCTGGGCGGCGATGGCAATTTCTACGGCACCACGGCCTACGGCGGCGACTACGGCGCGGGCACGGTGTTCCGCCTGGCTCCTGATGGCACGCTCACCACGCTGGTCGCGTTCAACGGCTACGCCGGCGCCAATCCCCAGGCGGCCCTGGCCGAGGACGACGACGGCCTTCTGTATGGCACGACCCAGAACGGCGGCGAATATGGCCTGGGCACCCTCTTCCACCTGGGCTTCAGCGGCCCGCTCCAAATCACCGATCCCCCCGCCAGCCAGTTGGCGTACCAGGGCGAAACCGTCGTGCTCAGCGTGGCGGTATCGGGCGCCCGCCCGTTTTCCTACCAATGGCGAAAAGACGGCGCCAGCCTGCCGGACGCCACGGACCGCGTGCTGATCCTGGCCGGCGTCACCACCAACGACTCCGGCAGCTACACCGTCCAGGCGGCTAATCCCGCGGGCGCGACGAACAGCAGCGCCGCCCTCCTCCAGGTGCTGTCCGCTCCGCCCATAATCGTTCACGCGCCGGCCCCGGTGACCCCGGCGGCCTGCTCCACCGTCACGTTCGCCGCCACGGCGGCGGGCGACCTCCCCCTGGCTTACCAGTGGCAGAAGGACGGCGCCAGCCTGGCCGACACCTGCCACCGCTTCGGCGCCACGACCCCCTCGCTGGTCATCAGCAACGTCACCGAAGCCGACAATGGCCTCTATACCCTGGTCGTCAGCAATTCCCTTGGCGTCGCCAGCGCCTCCGCCTGGCTGACCCTGGTGCCCGCGAGCGCCCCCGGCACCAGCCTCACAACCCGGCACTGGTTCGGCGGCGGCCTCGACGGCGGCGAGCCTGACGGGTTGGCCCCCGCCGGGCCGGATCTCTTCTACGGAACAACCCGGGCGGGCGGCGATTGGAACCAGGGAACCGTATTCGCCTGCGATATCCATGGCGCCTGTGTGCGGCTGGCCTCCTTTGCCGGAACCAACGGAAGCAGCCCCCGCGCGGCCCCGGTGCCGGGGGCCGATGGCCGCTATTACGGCACCACCTTCCAGGGCGGCGCGCATGACCAGGGCACGGTCTTTGCGCTGACACCCGCCGGCGCGCTGCACACGCTCCATGCGTTCACGGCGGCGGACGATGGCGCCCATCCCGCCGCCGGGTTGCTGGCCGGGGACGATGGCAGCTTCTACGGCACCGCCAGCGCCGGCGGCGCGTTCGGTTATGGCAGCGTGTTTCGGATCACCACCAATGGCGCGTTCACCACGCTGCACGCTTTCACCGGCGGCTTGGACGGCAAATCGCCGGCGGGCGCGCTGGTGCGGGGCGCGGACGGCGGCCTTTACGGCCTGACCCCCGCCGGCGGCGCCTTTGACCAGGGCTGCTTCTTCCGCATCACCGCCGCGGGCGAACTCACCCCTCTCTACTCGTTTACGGGCGGCCGGGACGGCAGTTCCCCCGTCGGCACGCTCGCGCTGGGCAGCGATGGCAACTTTTACGGCTGCACCGAAACCGGCGGCCTGGGCTGGAGCGGCACGGTCTTCCAAATCACTCCGGCGGGCGCGCTGACCACCCTGCACCCGTTCGGAGACCTGCTCCTGAAGGATGGCGTGCGCCCGGCGGCCGGGGTGATGCAAAGCTGCGATGGCAATTTCTACGGCACCACCCGCACCGATTACCTCGGCGGTTATGGCACGGTCTTCCGCGTGTCCCCCAACGGCGGCGTCTTCACCACGCTGCTCTATTTCGACGGCTGCAATGATGGCGCGCTGCCGCGGGCCGCGCTGATCGAGGATGCGGCGGGCCACCTGTATGGCACCACGGCCTGCGGCGGCCCCTGCTACGCCGGGCAGGGCACCCTGTTCCGCCTCAGCTTCGACGGCGCCCCGGCAATCACCACCCAACCCGCCTGCCAGGCGGTCGTGCCCGGAGCCTGCGCGCAATTCAGCGTGGCGGTCACCGGGGCGCGTCCGCTGGTTTATCAATGGCAGCGGAATGGCACCAACCTGTGGGATGACGCCAACATTTCCGGCTCGGCCCAGCGCAACCTGATCCTCCACAGCGCCTCCCCCGCCGATGCGGGCCTGTACCGGGTGACGCTAACCAATGCGTTCGGCGCCGTGACCAGCGCCGTCGCGCGCCTGACGGTCGTTCCGCCGCCGGTGTTCCTCTCCGCCGCGCGCTCGAACAGCACGCTGGCCCTGACCTGGAGCGCCATCCCCGGGCAACAGTACCGCCTGCAGCAACGGCCCGGGCTTGAGGCCGCCGCCTGGACGAATCTCGGGAAGATCGTGGTTCCCACCAGCAATACCGTTACGCTGACCGATAACGTCGGCAGCCTCAGCCGGCGCTTCTACCGCGTCGTGCTCCTCCCGCAGGGGCCATAGACGGGGCCGGCGTAAACGGGAGTCTCTGGAGCCGCCGGCGCTTGCCGGTTGGCTGGGAAAGGATAGTCCGAGGGCGGAAACCGCCGCCGTAAACCGCCGCAAGGGGCGGTTATTTCCGGACCGTAGTGGCGCTCGCCAGGCGTTGCAGGTCGGCGTTGCCGGGCTGCTCCGTCTTGGTGATGGTGACCCGCAGGCTGCGCGGATCCGTCACGCGCCAGGTTGCGGAATGGCCATCGGCGAAATTGAGCGCATAGCTGTAATTGTGGCGCGCCGCCGAAATCGTCGGCCAATCATACCAGATCTGCCCCTTCGGATCGGTGACGAAGAAACCATCGTTGATGCTGCGGGAATCCTCCTCCAACAACACCCACATCTGCTCCGGGCGCGGAATATCCGAGCCCCGGGCAAAGAAATCAACATACCCTCTGGCGGTGGAGGGAATCATAGGAGCACTCGAAGGCCGTGCGCCCATAAAACTGTTCATCGAATAACTGCGCACAGTGGGGACTATTTTCCCGCCAATCGAGACACCCCGATCCGCCGGACAATGATAAATCGGCGCGCTGCCGCCATAAGGATAAAGCTTGCCCTCGCGCAGCAAATCCGCATTGCCCGCATCCTGGAGTTTGGTCATATCCCCTTTGACCCAAACATCGGGGTTGGGGTCTCTATCGCCGGGATAAGACTCAGCCAGGTAATCGCCATTATCATCCCGGTACAGCGCCCACGCAAACCCCAGTTGACGCAGGTTGGAAAGGCACGTCGTGCGCTGCGCCTTCACCTTGGTTTTATTCAAAATGGGAAACAGCAGGGCGGCCAGAATGGCAATCGTGGAGATAACCGTCAGCAACTCGATCAAGCTAAACCCTCGAGGCTGAAACGAATCCCGCGAATATCTTTTCGCTCTGGAGGCAATCATTGCCGTTTACTGCCGCCAATCTAATATCACCCCGTTCGAATGCAAGTGCTTTTTTCTAATTTTTTCCCTCCCGCCACGAATCAAAATCTCTGAAACACCCGAAGCCACCGGGAGAGTTGCCGGGAATAAGGAGCCTGCCGGCAAAGAGCGGGCGACCGCCACGCCGCCGGTGGGGCCAATGACTCGACGAAAACACCCTTTCCCGGATTTACAGCCAGCCCAGGCATCCCCTCATAGCCGAGGTCAAACTGAACCGCTCGGATTGAACCAGGGCTGAGACGGCCTCCTTTGGCCCATCATCGAACGCAAATGGCTGTTTCCCGCGGTTTGCTCCAGCCCTTCCATAATGCTCCCGAGGAAGAGGGAACTTGATTTCCCTATCGTAAATAGCGCAAGCATCTGAAATAACAGCAAATAAGCTCATTCCACAATTCCGCCACATAGAAAACTTCCCAACCGGCACGTTTTTGCCCGCAATTCTCAACTTTGAGAATCCGCTCTGCGTTCCCTTGGCCCCGATGCCGAATATCCAGATGATTCAGGAGCGGGACCTGCACTTGCTTTGGAAATCATACGACATTCCGTCGGCCATACCTTGAACTTACCCTGATTTTACCCTGCCATCAGGCCGTGTACAAGGGGTGTACAAGGGATGCCCACCGGGTGTACCAGCTAAAACCCCATGATCTCCCGGTGGGCATCCCTTGTACACCCCTTGTACACGGCCTGAAGGCAGGGGGTGGCCAAGGCATCTGGCTAATGGAATGGATACAGATGCCCGGAAAGGCCGAAACGATGATCGGGGACAATAGGATAATTGCCAAGCTCTATAAAAACAGCCAGTTATGAAGCCAAAGCTGGCAAAAAGCGGTTTTTCAAGGGCGGGCGGGCCCCCGGATGGCTTTTGGCTCCGCCAATGCCTTTCACCCGTAAAGCCAGGGTTTTATATATTTCCTGGAGTCGAATGGGAGGCGAAATCCGAATCGGTCCGGCTAAATAGGATGGTTATGAACCTGCGATCGGCATAAACTAAAATGAGGGTCTTGCTGACGTGCTTAAAGTTGAGGCGGGATCGCATAATGCCGGCCCAAAGGGGCCGTTTCCCCATCCCTCCGTTTCACGGACGGGGTCAGTATTGACTCATTGCGCTCGAACACAAGTTAAGGGAACCGCTCCGCTACGGCGCGTGCCGCGCGCCCGCCTGTGCCCAGTGCTGCGTGGGGGAGGTCAGTGTTTGTAAGGCACGGTGCCGTTGGCATCTACTTGATAGCCCCACTGCTGGATGTAGGCATTGCCGGGCAGGAATGCGTCGTGCCGTTCCTTGAGTTTGCGGGTGAGCACGGCGTCAAGCCGGGCCTGCAATCTGGCATGCTTCGCCTGGTTCGCCAGGTTGTTCGTCTGATAGGGATCGGCCTGGTTGTCGTACAGGAGCCAGGGGCCGTTCAGGTCGCGCACGTAAGTGTGGCGCGGGGTGCGGATGCCGCGGTATTCCCGGCCCCCATTTCGCCGCTCCCATTCTCCGAAGGGCGAGGCGCAGAGGATCACCGTCGCGTTGTCGCCCGGGTTTTTCCGGCCGCGGAGGTAGCCGCTGTAATCCAGCCCCTCCACCGTTTTCGGGATCGGCACGCCGCACAGGCCGAGCAGGGTGGGCATCAGGTCCTCGACGTTGAAGGGCGCCTCCAGGAGGCGCGCCCGGGTGCCCAGGCCGCCGGGCCAGCGCAGGACCAGCGGGACGCGGATTGATTCATCCCAGGGCCGCTGCTTCTTGAAGACGCCTTGCGATCCCAGCATGTCCCCGTGATCCGAGCCGAACACCAGCAACGTGGTTTCCTCCAGCCCGGTCTCGCGCAGGGTGCGGCGCAGTTCGCCGAAGCAATCGTCCAGGGCCGTGCAATGCGCATAGTAGCCGGCCAATATTTTCCGCGCCTGGGCGGCTTCGGCCTCGGGCACATTGGGCCGCAGGGTCAGCTTCGCGGGGTCGTACAAGGCCCGGTATTTTTCGGGCGCGGTGAAATACGGATCGTGCGGCGGCCCCCAGGACAGCACGAGAAAGAAGGGCTTCCGCGGCGGCGCATGGTCGCGCAGGTATTGCTGCGCGTCCCGCGTTTGGGCGATGGCGTCGTAGCCTTCCCAGTAAAGCATTTCCGGGCCGTCGGCGTAGTAGGCCGAGTGATTGTAGTCGTGCGAGCACTCCAGCACCTTCCAGTAATCAAACCCTTGCCGCCGTTCGCGCGGGATGAAGCTCGAGCGGCCATGCGCGTCCACATGCCACTTGCCGATATACGCGGTGTCGTAGCCCGCCGCGCCCAGCACCTTGGCGATGGTCACCGCTTCCGGGTTCAGCGGCACGTCGTTCAGGAAGACCCCGTGCGTGAGCGGGCGCTGGCCCGTCAGGAATGACGCGCGCGCCGGGCAGCAAACCGGCATGCCGGACACGGCGTTGACAAAGTGGATGCCCTCGCGCTGCAACCGGTCCAGGTTGGGTGTCTTCACGTCGGGATTGCCCGCATAACCAAACGCCTCCGCCCGCCACTGGTCGGCCAGCACCAGCACAATATTCGGCGGGCGGGTTTGGGCGCGGCGCTCCTTTGGCCCCCGCTCGGCCGCGCCGGCCACGCAGGCGAATCCCACCAATCCCGCCGTAATCACGGAAACCAAAACCGGTTGTTTAACACCATTCATATCATTCGTTGCCCGCGGTTCGGAACTTATCGTGCCCCGGCGCAACCGCCAGCGCCACCAGGCCCCCCTCCGGGCGCGGCTCCTTTACCCCCGATGCTTGCGCCAGCGGCGGGCGGTTCATCGTCACGCGCGCGACGCGCCGCGCCGGGGCATGGGCGTTTGCGGAGGTGCGCGCCGGAAGGATGGCCGCCCGGCTGAAGCTTCCGCCCGCGGCCTTCCAATTGATACGCATTTGCTTGGGGGCACCGCGCCGGTAAGGGACGCGGTGCGGGTGAGGAAAAACTGGTTTTCGGGCTCACCAGGCATGTGCCACCCCTAACAAGAGCCGATTGAGGCGTCAACACCTTCGTTTATGGCAATACAGACAGGAAATCACTTTTGACGCGGCGCGCGTACTCAGCGCGGCGTGGGTGAGGGCCAACTACGTCCTTGAAAACGCGCGCCGGGTTTGTGGAGCAGATGCAAAAGGTAGCGAACGCTAACTACATGCAATCAAAGTCACATGGCCGACCCGGCGAACCCATGAACGGAGGGTCATTTGAGAATCCCACACCCCATCCCCTACCAAGGCAGCAAACGTAACCTGGCCACGGAGATTCTCCGTTACTTCCCGGAGCGGGCGACGACGCGGATCGAGCCGTTCGCCGGATCGGCGGCTATTACCCTGGCAGCGGCGGCGCGTGGCTTGGCCGCGCACGATGTCATCAACGACCTGAATAAGCCCCTGGTGGACCTATGGCGGGCGATTGTGGAATCGCCGGAAAAGTTGACCCGCCAGGACGAGAGTCTCTGGCGAGCGCAGCAGGAGAACCGCCGGGAGTATTACGACAAAGTGCGGGACGCCTTCAACCGGACAGGGAGGCCGGATTACCTGTTGTATTTGCCCGCCCGTTGCGTGAAGGCGTCGGTGCGCTACAACGCCGACGGCAAGTTCAACCAAAGCCCTGACAACCGCCGCCTGGGCGCCCTGCCAGCTACCCTGCGGGAACACATCCTCGGGGCCTCGCATCTGCTGCACCGAAAGACGGAATTTTCTTCGCTCGACTACCGGGAGGTGGTTGCTCAGGCCACGCCGAATGACCTGATCTACATGGCCCCCCCTTATCAAGGCGTCTGTGGCGAGCGGGACCCGCGTTACCTCAAGGGCGTATTGGTTGATGACTTTGTGGAGGTGCTGGAGTCGCTGAACTACCGCGAGATCAATTACCTCGTCAGCGACGACGGCCGAACGGGGGGCCGTGTCCACGGGCGAAAGCTCCCGGACCGGCTCAAACTGCACCTGCTTGAATTGCCTGCGGGTCGCTCGTCCCAGGCGACGCTGCTGGGGCGGGCGGAAGTCACGGTGGAATCGCTCTATCTCTCCCCGGCACTGGCTGAATCACTGCGCTTGCGACGGCATTATCCGCGCCGGGCGGCGGAACAACTGGCCTTCCTGGAGGCGAGGCGGTGAGCCCGCCGAAGCTGCCGCCCGCATTCATCAAGTTGTGCAAGGCCGTCACCGCTAAGCGCCCTAAAACGGTTATTGACCACATTCTCAAGCACGGCTTCATCACCACGCAAGAACTTAAGGACCAGTACGGCTACAACCACCCGCCGCGGGCCGTGCGGGATGTGAAGGAACTCGGCATCCCCGTCGAGATGTTTCGCGTCAAAGGGAGCGATGGACGCAAGATTGCCGCCTACCGTTTCGGGGACCCGCGCAAGACCCGAACCGGGAAACAGGCTGGCCGGACGGTCCTCAGCAAGAAACTCAAGGAAAGGCTGGTGGCGCGGCACGGTGAACAGTGCGCGATCTATCTGGAAGCGTTTCCCGGGCGTGAGTTGCAAATTGACCACCGCATTCCCTTCGCGATTCAGGGCGATGTGCCGGGCGCGGAGCCCAACCTCGACGACTACATGCGGCTGTGTGGTTCAGCCAACCGTGCGAAATCCTGCTCCTGCGAGCGCTGCGTAAATTGGCTGAAGCTGAAGAAGCCTGAAATCTGCCGCCGATGCTATTGGGCCTTCCCGGAGGACTACTCCCATGTGGCCATGCGCGAGGCGCGCCGCGCCGACATCCTCTGGACCGGGGCGGAAGTGGAATCCTGCGAGCGGCTTAAGCGCCGCACTTTGGAGTTGCAGAAGAATATCCCCGAGTATGTGAAGGGAATTATCGAGGACTACCTCAAGACCGTCAGGGCGAAGTAACCAACCCCGGAGCAAGCTCCAAGGCATTTAGAAGTATGACTTCACAAACCCAAATAAAGCCGAAGCAAGCTTCGGGGTATCAACCCCATCGCGAATGAACCGGACTTGCCGATGCGTGACGAAGGCCGGTGCTCCGCGCCCTTTTTCGTTTACGCACCGGCCGTGTCGGTCGCTGACTGCAAAACGGGCATTCAGGGTCCGCGCCCTTCGAATCTACCCGCCTGTTGCAGCAAGCGCAAAAGGCCGCGTGAACTCGTCGTCCCTCTGAATCCGGACGCTACACCGATTACACCGTTGCTGGCGCTCCTTCGCCCAAGCCGTCTGAGGCGGCGGCAGTTTTCAGCCTGTGAGCGCGTGCCATATAGACGCCCAAGCCGCCCACGGGTACGACTGGAGCGCCCCTCGGGTTGGAGCATGCGTGCCTGCGCCAGGTTCAGATGCGCCCGGGTGCATGATCCGGGATGTGGCGCCGGGATATTGAAAGCGGGATTGGCGGGGCCGTGGACGGTCTGAGGAGGGCTTTTTTCCGTTGACCGCTTTCGCGGTCTTGCCTACACTTCCAGCCAATACGAAGCAAATCCAGGAATGAACTTCCAGCTTGCTCATTCTAGCCCGTTTAGCAGGAACACTTTCCCAACCAGTATTGGCCAGGTATTGCGAGCCTCGCGCTAAATCGATGAACCCAAAAGTGCTTAACAAAATCATGCTTCATGATTTGTATTGTGTGCATCGTCATCAGCGTCGTTTTGGGGCTTACCCTGATTTGGGGGACGCAAGACAATCCGGCATTTAGCCAAGGGGAAAAGATGCACACTCTGCCACTTCAATTTCGCGAACGGCACTTGTTCCTTGAGCTGGACGGTGATCTGTGGTTGCTCGACACCGGCGCCCCCGCCAGCTTTGGCACGCCGCGCGGCCTCACCCTCGCGGGCGAGCCGTTCAACTTTGGTGCGAATTACCTTGGCCTCACTGCCGAGACACTCGCGCAGTTCGTCGGAATGCCGTGCGTCGGCCTTCTCGGGGCAGACGTTCTTGGCCGCTTCGACCACCTTTTCGATATTGCCGGTGGCAGTCTCACCGTTTCGACGGACGAACTGCCGCATAACGGCCAGACGGTTCGCCTGGATATGTTCATGGGCATCCCCATCGTCACGGCTCGCATTAGCGGGCGCGACTACCGGATGTTTTTCGACACGGGCGCCCAGATTTCCTACTTTCAGGACGACTCACTCGCCGCATACCCGCCCGCGGGCAGAGTCACCGACTTTTATCCAGGCTTTGGCCAGTTCCAGGCCGATACGTACCACGTCCCCGCCGCGCTCGGGGGCGTCGGGTTCACTCTCCGCTGCGGCGCCTTGCCCCGCTTGCTCGCCACGGCTCTGATGCAGATGAACACGGAGGGCATTGTGGGCAACGCGATTCTGAGGGATCGCAAGGTTGGCTATTTCCCACGCCGCCGCCTCATGGCCCTATAGCGCGCAAGGGGCGCCTCACCCCTGGAGGCGATCCCGGGCAGCATCGCGGCAAAACCGCAGTGCGCGCTGCCGGGGGAAGCGCCGCGCACCGGTTGAGCGCCGCCGTCCGAAAGCCGGGGACGATTACTGCACCTGGATGAAAACGGATCCCTTGGCCTTGCAGATGGGACAGGACTCGGGCGGGGTCCCGAACTCGATATCACCACAAATGGGGCAGAGATAGATCTTGTCCTGGGGCAGGTCTTCGCCTCTTTGGACAGCTTCCAGGGCCATTTGGTAAAGGCGCGCGTGGACGGCTTCGGCCTTGGGGGCGAGGTCAAACATGCGTTTGGCCTTGTGGTTTTCCGCCTCAGCCTGCTTGAGCATGGGCGGGTACATCGTGGTGAACTCGTACGTCTCCCCGGCAATCGCGGTTTTGAGGTTGTCGGCGGTGGAGCCGATGCCATCCATGGCGCTGAGGTGGGCTTCGGCATGGATGCGCTCGGCTTCCACCGCAGTGCGGAAGAGCTTGGCGATGTTGCGGAAACCGTCCTTTTCGGCCTTTTTAGCAAAGGCTAAATACTTTTGACTGGCCTGGCTCTCACCGGCGAAGGCTTCTTTCAGATTGTTGCTTGTATTGCTCATAATGCGTTGACTGTTAAGTTAATTGGCTGGGCCAAGCCTGCCAGTCCCGGCGCCGGAAGGGAAGCCTTTTTGCCGCGCGAGGGGCGGGCAATTCGAGCTGCGAGGCCACCCGGCGCGGGTCACGCCCCGGGCCGGCAAGGGGCGCGATTCAGTTGCCTTTTGGCTCGCGGACGGGATCGGAGAGCGGGGGCGCGCCGGCCAGTTCCTGCGTCTGCCAACCGCCGCCAAGCACGGTGTAGAGCTGCACCTGGCTGGTGAGTTTGGCCAGGCGGAGGGAGACCAGGGCTTGCTGCGCGGCGAAGAGCGAGCGTTGGGCGTCGAGGACTCCGAGGTAACTGTCGAGGCCCTTTTCGTAGCGGGAATGGGCCAGGCGATAGGTCTCGGCGGAGGCGTGGACGAGGGCTTGCTGCGCGGTGATTTGCTGGTCCACGGTGCCGCGGACGGCCAGGGCGTCGGCGACTTCCCGGAAGGCGTTTTGGATGGCCCGTTCGTATTGGGTGACCGCGATCTCGCGCTGGACTTTGGCGGCGCGGGCCGCCGCCCAGGTGCGGGCATCAAAGATCGGCATGACGATCTGCGGCGCGTAGCTCCAGGTGCCGGAGCCGGCTTGGAACAGCCCGGAGAGATCGCGGCTGGCGGTGCCGATGGCGGCGGTCAGGGAAATGCGCGGGAAAAAGGCCGCGCGGGCCGCGCCAATGTCGGCGTGGGCCGCCCGCAGCAGGTGTTCGGCCTGGAGAATATCAGGCCGGAGCAGCAGAACCTGGGAGGAAAGCCCGGCGCTGATTTCCTCGGGCGGGAGGAGGTCGTCCAAACCGGCGGGCAGCAGGTCGCTTTCCACCGGCGCACCCGTCAGCAGGGCCAGGGCATTTTCGCCTTTGGCCGCCTGCTGCGTGTACAGGGCCACGTCCCGCCGGGCGGCTTCGAGCGGGGTTTGGGCGCGGAACAAATCCAGTTCCGTGGTCAGGCCGAGTTGGTAGCGGCGCTGGACAAGGTCGTAGGCGGCTTGCTGGGTTTGGAGGGTGGTTTGGGCCAGGGCGAGGGCCTCGCGATCGGCCGCCAGGGCCAGGCAGGTTTTCGCCACGGCGGAGATCAGCAGTATCTGCGCGCTGCGGCGGGCCTGCTCGGTGGCCAGGTATTCCTCCAGGGCGCGGTCTTTGAAGCTGCGGATGCGGCCAAAGAAATCAATCTCCCAGGCGGCGACGCCGAGATTGGCCTCGTAGCGTTCCACGGTCTGGCGCCGGCCGGAGGGGGAGAGGTCGGCGGGCACGCGGGCCTTGCTGCCGCTGCCGGCGGCATGAACGGCGGGGTAGAGCTCGGCCCGGGAGATGCCATAATAAGCGCGGGCCCGCTCGACGTTTAAGGCCGCCACGCGCAGGTCGCGGTTGTTGGCCAGGGCCAGGCGGATGACTTGCCGCAGTTTCTCATCCGGGAAGAACTCCAGCCAGTTCAGGTCCGGGTTAACCACCGCATTTGTGGGGGCGGCCGCCGTGTACGCGGGGCCCGTGGGCCAGGCGTCCGGGACGGGGGCCGCGGGTTGCGTGTATTTCGGGGCCAGCGTGCAGCCCGCCAGAACCAGGACGATGCCGGGCAGAAGCAAGCGAATACGTTTATTCATAAAAGTCAGGCGGCGGGCGATTCGGAGGAAGCGGCGCGGGCCGCCTGGGCGGCGCGCCGGGATTGTTTGCCGATCCCCTTTTCAATGACCACAAAGAACAACGGGGCAAAGAGGGTGACCAGGAAGGTGGAGGTGACGACGCCGCCGACCACGGCAATGCCGATGGCGCGCTGGGCGCCGGCGCCGGCGCCGTGTGCCAACGCCAGCGGCAGCACGCCGAAGCCGAAGGCCAGCGAGGTCATGATGATGGGGCGCAAGCGCAGCTTGGCGCCTTCGAGCGTCGCCGCGATCAGTCCGTCGCCTTCTTCGAAACGGGCTTTGGCAAACTGGACAATCAGGATGGCGTTTTTCGTGGTGAGCCCCAGCGTGGTCAACAGGCCGATTTGGAAATACACGTCATTGGGCAGGCCCAGGAGGCTGGAGGCAATCACGCCGCCAATCGCGCCCAGCGGGAGCGTCAGGAGGATGGACAGCGGAATGGGCCAGCTCTCATACAGAGCGGCCAGGCAAAGGAAGATCACCAGCACGGAAAAGGCATACAGCGGGAGGGTTTGCGCGCCCGCCTGCCGTTCCTGATAGGAAATCCCGGCCCAGTCGTAACCGATGCCCTGGGGTAGCTTCCGCACGAAGCTTTCCATCATTCGCATGGCCTCGCCCGAGCTGCGTCCCGGCGCCGATTCGCCCAGGATATTCAGCGACGGAAAGCCGTTGAAGCGCTCGAGCTTGGGCGAGCCGGAGGTCCAGTGGCCGGAAGCGAAGGAGGCAAAGGGGACCATCTGTCCCTTTTTGTTGCGGACGTAGAGTTTCTCCAGGTCGCGCGGCAGCATCCGGTACGGCGCGTCGGCTTGCGCATAAACGCGCTTTACCCGGCCGCCCTGGATGAAGTCGTTGACGTAGGCGCTGCCAAAGGCCGCCGCGATGGTGTTGTGAATGGAGGTGATGGGCACCCCGAGCGCGCCGGCTTTGTCCCAGTCCACATCCACCCGGTATTCCGGCACGTCTTCCAGGCCGTTGGGGCGGACCTTGGTCAGGACCGCGCCGTTGGTGGACGCCGCGTTCATGGCCGCCATGCCCAGGAGCTGGTTGCGGGCCTGCATGAGCTTTTCGTGGCCCAGGCCGCCGCGGTCCAGCAACTGGAAGTCAAACCCCTTGGCCTGGCCCAGTTCGACCACCGCCGGGGGCGCGAAGGCAAACACCATGGCGTTGCGGAACTGCGAAAAGCGCATCATCGCGCGCCCCGCCACCGCCGTGACCTTCAGCTCCGGGCGGTCGCGCAGATCCCAGTCTTTGAGCCGCACAAACGCCAGCCCCGAGTTTTGCCCCCGGCCGGAGAAGCTCACCCCGGACACCGTCATGACGGCATGCACGGCTTCCTTTTCCTGGGTGAGAAAGTAATCCCGAACATTGGCCATCACTTCCTTGGTTTGTTCAAGGGTGGAATTGGCGGGCAGCAGCGCCTGCACCATCATCATGCCCTGATCCTCATCCGGCAGGTACGCGGTCGGCATCCGCTTGAAGAGATATCCCAGCGCCCCCACGATGACCAGGAACACCAGCACGTAGCGCAGCTTGCGGTTGAGCGAATGACCCACCAAAGCCAGGTAGCGGTTCCGCGCCCGGAAAAAGACGCGGTCAAACCACCGGAAAAACGGCCGCAGGAACCACACGCCACCCTCGGCCGGCTGATGGCCCTTGGCCACCGGCTTGAGGAAGGTGGCGCAGAGCACCGGCGTCAAAACCAGGGCAACCACCACCGAGAGCAGCATCGCGGCGATAATGGTCACGGAAAACTGCCGGTAAATGACGCCCGTGGAACCGGCGAAGAAGGCCATCGGGCCGAACACCGCCGAGAGCACCAGCCCGATGCCGATCAAGGCGGGGGTGATCTGGTCCATGGATTTGCGCGTGGCCTCAAAGGGCGGCAGCCCCTCCTCGCTCATGATGCGCTCGACGTTTTCCACCACCACAATGGCGTCGTCCACCAGCAGCCCGATGGCCAGCACCATGGCGAACATGGTGAGCATGTTAATGGAAAACCCGAAGATGCCCAGCACGGCGAACGTGCCCAGGATGACCACCGGCACGGCAATGGTGGGAATCAGGGTGGCGCGCATGTTGCCCAAAAACACATACATCACCAGGAAAACCAGGAAGATCGCCTCAATGAGCGTCTTGACCACTTCATTGATGGCCACGCGCACGAAGGGCGTGGTGTCATAGGGATACACCACCTTCATGCCGCTGGGGAAAAAGTGGCTCATCTCGGCCAGCTTGTTCCGGACGTTGTCCGCCGTCTGGAGGGCGTTGGCGCCGGCCGCCTGCCGAATGGCCATCGCCGAGGAAGGCTTGCCGTTGTAAAAGGCTTCAATGTCGTAGGCGTCGGTGCCCAGCTCGACCCGCCCCACATCCCGAATCCGGACCATCGAACCGTCCGGGCTGGTGCGCAGGGGAATGGCGGCAAACTCATCCGGGGTCTTGAGCAGGCTTTGCACGATGATGGCGGCGTTCAGGCGCTGGCCCGGAAGCGCCGGCGCGCCGCCAAACTGTCCGGCGGACACCTCGACGTTGTAGGTCCGCAGCCCTGCAATCACGTCCTCCATCGTCATCTGGTACTCCGTCAGCTTGTCCGGGTTGACCCAAATGCGCATGGCATACTGGCCGCCGAAGACCTCCACTTCTCCCACCCCCGGCACCCGCGACAGCACCTTCTCCAGGTTGGATTGCGCGTAGTCGCGCAAATCGTAGCCGTCCATGCTGCCGTCCTCGGAGATCAGGCTGACGATCATGAGGTAGTTGCGCGTGCTCTTGCTCACCTTGATGCCGGAGCGCTGGACTACGTCCGGCAGGTTCGCCATGGCCAGCTGGAGCTTGTTTTGCACCTGCGCCCAGGCCAGGTCCGGATCCGTCCCCGGCGTAAAGGTCAGCTCAAGGCGGCAGGCGCCGGCGGAATCACTGGTCGCCGAAAGGTAGAGCAGGTTGTCAAACCCGGTCATCTTCTGCTCGATGATCTGCGTGACGCTGTTCTCGACCGTCTCGGCCGAGGCCCCCGGGTAGAAGGCCTGGATGGCGATGGACGGCGGCGCGATGGGCGGGTACTGCGCAATCGGCAGGTTGTAAATGGCCAGGCAGCCGGCCACCATCAGGATGATGGCAATCACCCAGGCAAAAACCGGGCGCTTCAGGAAGAACCTTGATAGCATGGGGCGTCCTGCTTAGTT
Organism: Verrucomicrobiota bacterium; assembly: GCA_012517205.1. Taxonomy (GTDB): domain Bacteria; phylum Verrucomicrobiota; class Verrucomicrobiia; order Limisphaerales; family UBA8199; genus UBA8199. Next base: position 4,233 of record JAAYVL010000110.1, on the reverse strand, counting down.
GGATTTTTCGACCGCCGCGGCCGCCGCCGCCACTGGCCCGGCTTTCCCCGGCGCCGGCTTCTGCTCAAAGGGCACCGTTTTCACGCTCACGCCGGGGCGCACTTTCTGGACGCCCTCCGCAATCACCTGATCGCCCGCCTCCAGCCCCGCGCTGACCAGCCACTGGTCGCCGATTTCCCGGTCCAGGGTCAACTCGCGCTGCTGCACGATGCCATCGGCCCCCACGACCAGCGCCACCGGGTGCCCCTTGGGATCGCGCGCCACGGTCTGCTGCGGGATCAGGATCGCCTGCTCGTTGACGCCTTCCTGCACCACCCCGCGAACGAACATGCCCGGCAGCAGCACGCCGTCCGGGTTGGGAAACACCATCCGCAGGATGACCGAGCCGGTGGTCGGATCCACCGAGACGTCCTGGAACTGCAGCGTCCCCTCCTGCGCATACTTCGAGCCGTCCGGCAGAAAGAGCCGCACTTTGTTCAAGTTGGCCCCGTTGCGCTTGAGCTGGCCGGCTTTCAGCCGCTGCTCCAGCCGCAGCAGGTCGGTGGCGGCCTGGGGCACATTCACATAAATGGGGTCCAGTTGCTGGATCGTGGCCAGGGGCACCGGCTGATAAGCCGTGACAATCGCCCCATCCGTCACCGCCGAAGTGCCGATGCGCCCCGAGATGGGCGAGGTCACGCGGGCGTAGCCCAGGTTGATCTGCGCGGTCTGCAGCGTGGCTTTGTAATACGCCGCGTCGGCCTTGGCCTGCCGCAAGGCCGCCTCCGCATCGTCCAGATCCTGCTGGCTGACGGCTTTGTCCGCCAGGGCCTGCCGGTAGCGATCCACCCGGGACTGGATGGCGGGCAGGTTGGCCTCCGCCCGGCCCAGCGCGGCCTGGGCATTGTCCAGCGCCGCCTGAAACGGAGCGGGATCAATCTGGTAAAGCACCTGCCCCTGCCGGACATCGGTCCCCTCCGTGAACAGGCGCTTGAGGATCAGCCCGTTAACCTGCGGCCGGATTTCCGCAATCAAAAACGGCGCCGTGCGCCCCGGCAACTCCGTGGTCAGCAGAATCGGCTGCCGGCTCACCGTCACGACCGCCACCTCCGGCACCGGGGGCGGCGGCGGCGGCGCCTGGCGCTGGCAGCCGGCCAGCAGGACGGCGCCGGCGGCCGGGAGCAGGAAACCGGCCCGCAGCCGGGCGCGGCGCACAGCCGGGCGGAGTTTCGGTGTCGGAGAAGGATGCGTCAGTCGTGAGGGGATCATAAATTAAAATCTGGCCGGGGATGGGCTAACTGATGGCGATCAGCGAGACGACCTCGTTGCGTTCATTATGGACCTTGCCCATGGCATTGGGATCGAGCGTCGGCTGGCCGTCCACGAGGAAAACATATTGATGATGCCCGTGGGGCAGCTCCAGGCGAATGGTCCAGCCGCCGTCCGGCATGCGGGTCATCGGATGAGCCGCCGGCTGCCAGCCGTTGAAGTCGCCCACCAAAGACACGCTTTTCGCCTGGGGCGCCATGCAAAAGAAATTCACCAGGTGCAGCGGCCGGCGCGACATTCCCGGGGCGGCCGGGGCGGCCGGTGACCGGCGTTGGTAAAAAGCGGTATCCATGACAGCCAGGCGCGCTTCAACCCTTTCGTGGGCGCCGCCCCAGGGCGTGGAACCCCGCGGAAAAGAACCGGATCATCTCGGCCAGCACCTTCTCGGTGTTGGCGGGATTGCAGGCGCCGCGCGTCTCGACCTCCAACTCCCGGGGGTTGCACAGGGTGAACGCCAGCGCGCCTGAAACAAACTCCACCGACCACAGCAAATCGGCCCGGGGCGCCTCCGGCAGGCTGCGCTGCAACGCCTTCAGAAAGGCGGTGCGCGACTCCATCCGCAGGTGGCGCAGCATCTCCTGGGTTTCCGCGTTCGGCTCCCCCACGATGCGGCCAAACAAACGCCGGACGGCCTGGCGCCGGGCCGAATCCTGCGCCGCCAGGCGCAAGGGCGGCACCAGCATCGCCTCGAGAATCTTTTCCACCGGCAGCGGGCGCCCCGGGTTCGCCGCCTCGAACTCCCGCAGCAGCGCCAGGTGCTCCTCCCGCAGCGGGCCGAATCGCCGCTTGAGCACCGCCTCCACCAGGCCGCGCTTCGAGCGGAAGTAGTAATACACCGTCGCCAGGTTCACGCGCGCCTCCTGCGCAATCCGCCGCAGCGACGCCCCGGCAAAGCCGCACTCGGCCACCGCGTTTTCGGCGGCGTCCAGAATCCGGGTCTGCGGATCCACTGTCGGTTTTCGGCGCATCTAATTAAACGTTCGTTCTAAACGGGCGTTAAATTACGCCGCCGCCCACCGGCTGTCAAATCGTATCCCCTAATTTTTTTGCGCCCCCCGGCGGCTGCGGGCCCGGCCGCCCGGAGGTTCGCCCCCCGGGTTGCGGCCGCCCGGGCCGGAATACGCGGCCCGCCGCCCGCGGACCCCACCGGCGAGCCGAACCGGGGAGCCGCCTTTGCGATTGACACTCCCGGGGCGCGCGGGTAAGGAAAGGGTATGCCGCGCACAGTGCGCATGAGGAATCCTGGGGCCGAAAACCGTGTCCGGAACCACGGGATTCAGGGAAAGGCTGTTTTCCGGGCTGAGGAACGGCGCCCGAAGAGGCTTTGCCCGGCGGACGGAGCGGGCGGCAAGGCCGCGTGGCCGATGCCGGCCGATGGGTTGCCGGGCCAACCCGGGGAACCTCGCGGCCCAATGATGCGGACACGGCACTGGGCGCGGCCGGGCTCATTCCGGATAAATCCCCCCTGACGATTATGCAACCTTCCTTAAAACACAGACCAGGCCGAATGCGCCTCGGCGCATTCACCCTTATCGAACTGCTGGTGGTTATTGCCATCATTGCCATTCTGGCGGCCCTGCTCCTCCCGGCGCTGGCCTCGGCGAAAGAAAAGAGCATGCGCGCGGCCTGCAAAAGCAACATGCGGCAGGCGATCATCACGGTTCACCTGTATGGAATGGACTGGCAGGAAAAGGTTCCCTCCGGCCGCGACAACAACGATCAGTGGCACTCGCTGCGCATCTCCAGCCGGAGCTGGACCAACCTGGTTGACTACACCAAAAACGTGAAAATCCTCGATTGCCCAAGCTTCACCTTTGGCACGCAACCGCGGTTCAGCTCCACTTACGGCTACCTGATCGGCTACAATTACCTTTGCGACGCCAACATGTCGGGCTGGCTTCCCTCCCGGCTGGAATATTGGTATTCGGCCCGGAAAACCACCGAGTCGGGCACCAATTACGTCCTCGCGGACGCAAACCACTGGGGCGGCGGCAGTGGCACTTACCTGATTATGGCCCCGCACTGCAAGACTGGCCCTTACCGCCCCAACGGCGCGACCTGGACCTGGGGCAAGGGCACCGAAACGTCCCAGAGCGTCGGTGCGTCTGGTGGCAACGTGGGCCGGCTTGATGGCTCGGTCGCCTGGGTGGGCATCAATAGCTTGCGGAAACGCTACGCTTCGGGCTCGTACATCATGTACTACGGCCTCTGGTGACAACGGCGCCGCCTTAACCGAACCGCTGCCATTGGGCCGCTCAACCGCGCGGCCACATTCCTTTGGAGCCGGGATACCCCTGGCCATCCGATCCGCAACTCCAATAAACCCCCGGGCTGATGAATCCCACAGGGCAACCGTTCCGTTCCGAACGCCTTCCGCCTGTAAAATCAGAGATTTACGCACACAGAGAAGGTGGAATGAGGGCGCAATCAAGATCGTTCTGGCTCAGGCATAGAGCCTTTGGTTATCGGCGCCTGCGTTTTGGTAGCTGAAGGGAAAAAGGTTTTTCCAAACCCAAAGCCGCTTTCCGGGATCAGGGGGCGGGGATGAAAGCGTCTATCGCTTCAATACGGCCGGCCAACCCTGAGGACAACGCAAGCAGTCACCTTGCGGCAACCCTCGCCTGGGAAGGGGAATGTCCCCGCCAACCGTGACCCCATCCTGCCCAAAAACCAGGGCGCGCGACAACACCCGGCCGCTCGTCCCGGCTTTGCCGAACGTTCGCGTCCTCTCCCTCCCGCCTTGAAACGTCCTTTTACATCATCCGCAGGTCGTCCATCCCTCCTTTCCGGCTCAGGCCCGCGCCCGAACCCGACCCACCCGCCCCAGCCAGCCTAACGCTCCCATTAGGCCGTGTACAACGGGGGTACAAAGGAGGCTCAAAGGGGACTCATGCTTATTTTCCATGTTCTCCTGCCGGGCTTCCG
>JAAYVL010000079.1 GCA_012517205.1 Verrucomicrobiota bacterium | reverse complement strand
GATTTTGCTGGAGAAGGCGGATGATCCGGATCCGGTTTCGACGACGGGCGAGACGACCACCTACACGGTGAAGATCACCAACCAGGGGACGTCGGATGACAACAATGTGAAGATGGTGGTGAGGATCGCGCCGGAGCTGGTTCCGGTGAGCGCCTCGGGGAATGGGAGCATCAGCGGTCAGACGGTGACGTTCCCGGTGGTGCCGCGGCTGGCGCCCAAGGAAGCGGTGACCTACAAGATCGTGGCCCGGGGGGTGAAGGCGGGGGATGGGCGGACGCGGTTTGAGCTGACGTCGGACATGCTGACTTCGCCGGTGATCGCCGAGGAAAGCACGCACGTTTATTAAGCGCGGCGGGGGCGCGCCGTTGCCCGGCGCGGTCTCGCGCGGGAATCACGCGCCGTCCGGGAAAGCCCGGGCGGCGCGCCAGTGGTTGGGCCGTGCAACCAGCATGAGAGGCATGCTTAATTGCCGGGCTGGCTTGCAGCCCGCGCCGCGGCGCCGCGCTGATTGTATTTCGTATGAAGAATAGTACCAGCCTTACTGTCCTGGCTGTGGTCACGCTGTTGCTGGCGGTGGCCGCGGCGCAAGCCCAGCAGCACCGCGCCGTGCGGTTGGGTCATCCGTTAACCCGGTTCGCCCCGCCGCTCGAACGGCCGGAGCAGTTGCGGGCGCTTTTTGCGGATGAGAAACTCAAGGCTGATGTGGCGGAAATCCTGCGGCAGGCGGGATGGGAAGGCGAGGTGGAGGATTTGCGGCAGGCGGCGGCGGTTGCGCCGATTACCGAACTGAGCCTGCCGGTTGGCACCCGGATGCCCTACATGTCGTCGCGCAAGAACGGCGAGCCGGAGGCGCTCATAGATGTCCTGTGGGATGGGACGGAGCCGATTAGCGCGTATGCCTTCGATTTCACCTCGAAGGGACGGCGCTACCGCTGCATCACTCCCCGGCCGTGCAGCAATTTCTACACGGTGGACCTCGGGCCGGCGCTGCCGGAGTTGGCGCTCGGGTGCAGCGCCCCGGGCCAGGCCTTGGTGGGGCGGCGCTTCGAGGTTTGCCTCACGGTGACCAACCTGGGAACCGCGCTCGAACCGCAGCCCACGCTGCGGCTCCCGGTGCCGCCCGAAGCGGTTCTGGCCGGCGTCACCGACCAGGGAGATCCCGCCGACGGAAATATAGTGTGGAAGCTGCCCGCGCTGCAGCCGGGCACCGCCAAACAAGTCTGCGCCACTTTTGTGGCGCACCAGGCCGCCACGGCCGCCTTTGCGGCGACCGTGGAAGGCGCCAGCGGCCCGGCGGTGAGCACCCGTTGCGAAACCCTCGTCGCCGGCATCCCGGCCATTCTGCTGGAGACCGCCGATTTGGAGGACCCGATTGAGGTGGGCAAAGAGGTCGTTTATGAAATTAAAGTGACCAACCAGGGCTCCGCTCCCGGAACCAATCTCAAGGTCACCTGCGCCTTGCCGGAGTCGGAGGAGTTCGTCTCCGGCACCGGCCCCACAGCCGTGCAGGGCCAGGGGGGCACGGTGACGATGGAAACCGTGCCCGTGCTGGCGCCCAAGGCGCAGGCGGTTTGGCAGGTCACGGTCAAAGCTCTGAAACCGGACGACGCACGCTTTAAGGTCTTCATCCGCAGCGACCAATTCGAGAAGCCCATCCAGAAGGACGAGGCGACGCAGTTATATTAGACTGCCGGGGAGGCGGCGGGGGCTGTTCGCACCGATGCTCTTCGTGCGTTCGGGCCGGGCCATGATGACCTTGGCCGGGCGCCCGGCAGAGTCGGAGGGATCATGCGCGCGGAAACCCACCGGGCGGCCGGGCGTGGTCTTCAGGCGTCAGGTGTGATCGGAAGGCTCGCCGGAGGCCATCGGGGCGACGGAGGCTTCGTCTGCGGCGGACGGCGGAGCGACGGGCGGCCAGTCTTGGGCCTCCGCCACAATCTCGCGCATCCGCTCGAACCACCACTGGGCGCGATGGGAACGTTTCCGGATGCAGCGCGCCGTTCGCCGGTCAGGCCGAGTCTCAAAGCCGATGTGCAGTTGGTGGTTCATCTAGCGGAACCTCCCGTTTTGCCTTGGGCCCTGCGCAGGCAAACCGCGTGGTACAGGCCGGAATACCCGGTGCGCGCGAGGATTGGCGCGGGTCCGCCAATCCGCACCCGGGCAGGCCACCATGAGATTATGCAAAACCCTAATCTCATGCAGGAATATAGCATAAAATCCGGGACAAGCCAAAAGAACTGGGCTAGGCTGCGCCCATGAAATCACAGGCGGGAAGCGCGGCGAAATGCGCGCCGGTTGCGGGTCGGCGGCGCGCCCTGGTTGGGTCGCCGCGGAACGGGATTGCCCGCGAGGCTGGGCTGCCGATATCCCCGGTGCCGGCCAAGCCTTGGCTGGCGAGGGAATATGACAGCCGGCACTCTCCCTAGCAGCTTCAATATGACGCGTTTCGTTATTGGCCGGCTGGGGATCATGGTGGCCGTGAGCTGCCTATGGCTCGGCGCGAACTTCATCACGCGGGCAGCCGAAGGCGGCGCAGCGGCCAGAACGCAGATTCGCGTGGATGCCAACTTTCCTGGTGGCAATATTGTGGTGGATTCCATCGCGGGCGACCTCGTGACGTTGCGCCCGGACTTGCGCGATACGGAGGGTGATTGGTTTTACTGGTATTTTCGGGTCCGCGGCGGGGCGGGGCGGACGTTGCAGTTCAGCTTTTCGCGCTCGAATCCCATCGGCACCCGCGGTCCCGCGCTCAGCCTCGACAGGGGCAAATCATGGTCATGGCTGGGCACCAATGCCGTGGCAAAGCAGACCTTTACTTGCGCCCTTCCCCGCAAGGCGCGCGAGGCGCGGTTTTGTTTTGCTATTCCATATCTGGAGCACAATCTCAAGGACTTCCTGAAACGCCATCGGCGCCACCCCAATCTAAAGGCGGAAACTCTCTGCCAGACCTCCGGGGGACGCCGGGTGGAACTGCTGCGGCTGGGACGGTTGGATGGGAAGGCCGGACACTGCGTCGTCCTGGCGTGCCGCCATCATGCCTGCGAAATGATTGCCAGCTACAGCCTGGAGGGTCTCATGGAAGCGGTGCTTGACGCTGCGGATGTTCGGTGGTTGCGCGAGCAGGTGGAGTTCTTTGTGGTGCCGTTCATGGACAAGGATGGAGTTGAAGCGGGCGACCAGGGCAAGAATCGCCGTCCCTACGACCACAACCGCGATTACCAGGGCGAGAGCCTTTACGCTTCCGTGCGGGCGATGCGGGAGCTGATCACCGGCCGGCTCGGCGCGCGAAACATCGCGCTGGCATTGGATATGCACTGCCCGCATATTCGCGGCGCGCATAACGAGCATATTTACTTCGTGGGCGGGCCGGCGGAGGATAACTGGGCGCGGGTGGGCGAGTTGGCCCGGGTGCTGGAGGCGGTGCAGCGCGGGCCGCTTCACTATCGCGCGGCGGACAACCTTCCGTATGGCCAGGCCTGGAACACGCTGGCAGGCCCGGCGCGCACCTTCGGGCGCTGGATGGCCGATCAACCAAACGTCCGCATTGGCACCACGATCGAGATTCCCTACGCGAATGTCGGAGAGACAACGGTCACGGCTGAAAATGCGCGCGCCTTTGGGCATGATCTGGCCCGGGCGTTGGCGCGGTATCTTCCATCACGGATTGCTGATTGAGGCGCCGCGTCCCGGCACGTATATTTGTTGGGAGCTTATGGGATTTTGCGAAGGCCAAATCATGCCTGGCCGGGAGCTTGGCATTTCCCGGCCCGTCCGGGTGAGCCCGGTGTCCCGGGCCTGTTGGGTGGCGGCTTGCGGCTTGGTGGCGCTTGGCGGCTTGCTGGCATCCTGCGGCAGTAAAACCGAGCTGCCCTTGGAGGCGCCTCCCGCACAAACCAACGCGGCGGAGGCGGTGGCGGTATCGCCGGAACTCGCGAAGCTGACGGGCAAATGGGAGCGTTCGGACGACGGCTACAGGCTGGAGATAAAAGGCATTGACGCCAGCGGCAAGGTGGAAGCCGCCTACTACAACCCTAACCCGATCCGGGTGTCGCGCGCCGCGGCCTGGCGCGAGCAGGGAATCAGCCGGATCGTCGTTGAGTTGAATGATACGGGCTATCCCGGTTGCCTATACACGCTGGAGTTCAACGCGCAGACGGACCAGTTGGTCGGGCAATATTTCCAAGCCGCGCAGCAGGCGACCTACGAGATTGTATTTTTCCGGATCGAATGATTCCCGTCCGCCCCAACCATCAACCTCAGGCTGTGTCTGACTCGACTTTTATGAAACCAATCACCCGCCGGGAGTTTACCCGGACCCTTGCCGCGGTCAGCACGACGGCGGCCCTTTCGTCCTTCCGCGTATTTGGCGCCAACGACCGTGTGCGGCTGGGCTTCATTGGCGTGGGCAACCGCGGCGACCAGGTGCTGGACGCCTTCTTGAAGCAAAGCGATGCGGAAATCGTGGCCGTTTGCGACATCTACGAGCCGTATCTTGATTTTGCTGCCCGGAAGGTTGGCACCGGCCCTAAACGATTCAAAGACTACCGCCAACTGCTTGAATTGAAGGACGTGGATGCGGTGGTCATCTCCACGCCCGATCACTGGCATGCGTTGCAAACCATCCATGCCTGCCAGGCCGGGAAAGATGTATATGTCGAGAAGCCGATCTCGTTGCGCGTCGCCGAGGGGCGGGCGATGGTTCAGGCGGTAAAGCGGAATAAGCGGGTTTGTCAATCGGGTTTGCACCGGCGCTCGGCGGCCATGTTTCGCGAGATGGCGGAGTATGTCCGCGGTGGCGGATTGGGCCAGGTCACGGGAGTGCGCACCTTCCACATTCAAAACGAATGGCCCAAGGGCATCGGCAATCCGCCCGACAGCCCGCCCCCGCCCGGCATGGACTGGGAAGCATGGCTGGGGCCGGCGCGAAAGGTGCCCTACAACCGGAATCGCGGGCTTTATCAATTCCGTTGGTTCTTCGACTACAGCGGCGGCCAGATCACGAATAACGGCATCCACTATCTCGATTTGATCCATTGGGCCCTGGGGCAGGAAGCCCCGCTGGCTGTGACGGGCATGGGGGGGCGGTTTGCGGTCGAGGACAACCGCGACGTGCCGGATACCATGGAGGCGCTCTGGCATTATCCGGGAAATACGCTCGTTATCTATACCCAGTTCAATGCCAATGGCGCGGGGGCCGCCGCCAAACCGTGCGAAATCGAGTTTCGCGGCACGAAAGGCACGCTCTACATGCGGAGCAACGGCTGGGAAGTTGTGCCGGAGGTTATCACGCCCAACGAGTTTCCGCGCCGCTCGCCTACCGACCGCAGCAGCGAACGCGGCTGGCGCACGGGCGAAGCGCCGGTGATCGAGGCCCGAAAAGAGAGCGGGCGCGCGGATACCGCCGACCATGCCCGCAACTTTCTTGATTGCATCAAGAGCCGGGCGGCCTGCAATTCGGATTTGGAAAGCGCCCACCGGAGCACCAGCACCACGCTTATCGCCAACATTGCCATGCAGACCCGGTCATATCTGGAATGGGATGCGAAGGCGGAGAAGTTTACAAACAATCCCGCGGCCAACAAGCTCCTGCGCTACGACTACCGCCCACCGCTCAAAAGCCCGGCCTGAACGGCGCAAGGGCAGCGGCTGCGGTAAGGTCTGCGGTTCCGGCGTGCGGGATCTGTTCAGGTGGCTGGTTGGCCGGACGACAGGAAGAATAGGCAACTGGTTTGAGAGTTAGTTGCTGACCTGTTTTCGGCTTTCGCTAAGCCCCGCAACTAGCCGGAAATGCTGGCTGCTTTGCGCTGCGGCTAGGGTTGGCGCAGTTCGAGAGAACGCGCGCAAAGGAAGCTTTACCGATTGACAGAGCCGGCACAGGCAGAGAAGGTGTGGCCTGGTTATGGAGAAAATTCGACGCGCGCTGCTCTCAGTTTCTGATAAGACCGGGCTGGTCCCGCTGGCCCAGGCGTTGGCCAGGGCGGGAATTGAGTTGATTTCCACCGGCGGAACAGCCAAAGCGTTGCGCGAAGCCGGGTTGCCGGTTGTCGATCTGAGCAGCTACACTGGCTTTCCCGAAATGCTGGAAGGTCGGGTTAAGACGCTTCATCCCCGGGTTCACGGAGGTTTGCTTTACATTCGCGGCAATGAAGCACATGAGGCAGCGATCCGGGCGCAGGGCATTCAGCCGATTGATATGGTGGTGGTCAACCTGTATCCGTTTGAGGAAACTGTTGCCCGACCGCAGGTTGCCCTGCCCGAGGCCATTGAAAACATTGACATTGGGGGACCATCCATGCTGCGCAGCGCGGCCAAGAATCACGAAAGTGTGACGGTGGTGGTGGATGCCGGAGACTATTCGTGGGTTGCCCGGCAGATAGAAACGGCCGGGCAGACCACATTGGAACAACGGCGCCAACTGGCGGCCAAGGTGTTTGCGCGCACCGCGGCCTACGATGCCGCGATCGCAGCGCACTTGGAAACGGCATTTGGCCTGACGGCCACGACTGGCGTCCCCGGGGCGTTGCGGATTCAAGCCCCGCTGGCGCAGGTGTTGCGCTACGGCGAGAATCCACATCAGAAAGCGGCGCTGTATGGCGGTTTTCATGATTCTTTTCAGCAACTACAGGGCAAGGAACTCTCTTATAATAACATCCTCGATTTAACCGCAGCGGCGGCCCTGATTTCGGAATTTGCGGCGGACCCGCCCACCTTGGCCATTCTCAAGCACACTAATCCTTGTGGTGTGGGACAAGGATCGAGTTTGCGGGAAGCCTGGGATAAAGCATTTGCAACTGACCGGCAGGCGCCGTTTGGCGGCATCATAGCCGTGAACCGTGCGCTTGACCTGGCCTGTGCGGAGGCAATAGCGGGCATTTTCAGTGAAGTAATTGTTGCCCCTGATTTCACGGCTGAGGCGCTCGATCTGCTGCGGCAGAAAAAGAATCTGCGCATCCTGCGCAATCGGGAAAGTTCGTTTGCCGCGCAGGCATGCGACGTGCGCAGTGTGGGCGCAGGCTCCTACTTATGGCAGGAACGGGATTTGCGGGTAACGACCGCCGCTGATCTCAAGTTGGTTTCTCGGCGCCCGCCCACGGAAGCCGAGCGCCAGGCCATGTTATTCGGTTGGCGCATAGTGAAGCATGTGAAGTCCAACGCCATCATCTTTGTTGCGGCCGACCGAACGCTGGGCATTGGCGCGGGCCAGATGAGCCGGGTGGACGCGAGCCGCATCGCGGTGTGGAAGGCTCGGGAAGCGGGTTTGTCGCTGACGGGCAGCGTGGTTTGCAGCGATGCCTTCTTTCCTTTTCCCGACGGGCTGATTGCGGCGGCCGAGGCGGGCGCGACGGCGGCGATTCAACCGGGAGGTTCAGTGCGCGATGCCGAGGTGATTGCGGCGGCCGACGAGCGGGACGTTGCCATGGCGTTTACCGGCGTGCGGCATTTTCGCCATTAACCTGGGCCGTCGGAACTACCGGAGCAGGTAAATCAGGGCAACCTGGCCCAGGGAAAGAATGGCGACTGCCGTCCAGGTCAATCCTTCCCGCCAGCGCAACCCGGCTTGGCGGGTTGGGCTGAGCCAGAACTGCATCTGGAGCGCGCCAATGCGAATACCATCTCCGTTGCGTAGCACGGCCTGCGGTTGCGGGTGCCCATTAACTGTGGCAGGGGCGCTGGGATGAGCAGTCAGGACGATCCCTTCCGCGGGTTTGAAGTCCAGTTGCAGGTGCTGATCCCAAACACCGTCATCCTCCAGTTGCAGATCAGCCGCTTTGGAGCGGCCGATTCGTATGGGAAATCGACGAGCCAGCCAAGTGGTGCCCGCTTTCTTTCCGGACAACACCTTAAGCTGGACCATCACCAAATCCGGCGCGGAACATAGATCTTATCGCCGGGATAAACTTCCAGGTCCAGGGAAGGATTTTCCTGGGCCTTGGGGCAGTTAACGATAAGAGTGCGACCGTCCACGCGGGTTAGCTTGATTTTTTTCTTCTTGGCGAAATCGGTGAACCCGCCGGCGGAAGCGATCGCCTGCAAGACCGTGATGCGGCTGTTATAGATCTGCCGATTGGGAGCTCTCACCTCGCCATAAACGTAGTACCAGCGCGTGCTTTCCACGGGCGTCACGGTGACGGTCAGGTTCTTGTAGTAGTTGGGCACATAATAGGCCCGGATCTCCCGCTCCAACTCGCCTGCAGTTTTACCGGCCGCGGTGAAGGTTTTGTTCAGGAGCAAGGTGATGGTGCCGTCTTCCTTGATCTTTCCGGCAAACTCCGGAGTCACCTGCGGCAGATCGGAATAAACGATCTTCAAAGAATCGCCGATACGGAACACTTCCGGCTCTGGCGCCGGGGTATCGCTCCCCGTTGGGGCTGCCAGTTCTCCTTGTGGTGATGACGTGCGGCAACCACTCAGGCCGGCCACCGCCAGGCATAAACCAAAGATCAACCCCCAATGACCCAATTGTTTACCGATATTCGTGATGCTCATGCAAACGATCCCTCTTAGTACTTCTGCTTGATATCCAATTTGTCTTTGCCTCCGGATTCCGCCCCTTCCTTCACAACCGGTTCCTGTTCCTCACTGCGATAGTAATAGTCGTGGTAATAGCCGCTGTAGTAGTAGTAGCTTTCATCCTGCGACATGTTGATGTTGTTCAACACGATGCCCACCAGATTGCCGCCAACCTTCTCGATTAACTGTTTGGCGCGGATGTTCATCGGTTGCGGATAGCGGCGATACTGAATGACCTGAATGGTCATATCCACCTCGCTGGCGAGAATGGACGCATCGCTCACCCCCATAATCGGCGGCGAATCAAAGAACACAAAGTCGTAGCGCTGCTTTAATTCCCCGATCAAATCCTTCATCTGCGTGGAACTCAAGATGCCCAGCGAACTGCTGGGCAGTTTGCCGCTCGACAGGAAATCCAGGGTCGGCAAGCTGGTCGTCTGAATGACTTCTTCAAGCGTATTTTGCCGCAAGAGATAGTTGGTCAGCCCAATGGCGTTGGTCACGCGCAGCATTTTATGCAGCGTCGGCCGGCGCAGGTCGGAATCCACGATGATAGTCCGCTGCCCGCTTTGGGCAAAGACCGCGGCGAGGTTAAAGACTGTGGTTGATTTGCCTTCACCCGCACCCGCGCTGACGATGGCGATGGTATTCAGTTTATCGTCCTTGCGCGAGAATAGCAGATTGGTGCGCAATACACGGTAAGCCTCCGCGTGCGGGCTTTCGGTTCCTTCGTCCACCAGCAAGCCCACGTTTTGAGGGATAACGCCCAACACCGGGCACTGCAGCGCTCGCTCTACATCGTCAATCGTTTTTACGCTGGTATCCAGATATTCAATAAAGAACGCCAACCCGACCCCCACTACCAGGCCGATGATGATGCCCAGAGCGATATTAAGCGGCTTGTTGGGACGCACCGGTCGCAAACCGGGCATCGCGCGGTCCACCACTTCAACCATCAGGGTTTTGGGCAATTCCACGTCAATCTTTTCAAAGGCAATTTTCGCATCGAGCACCTGGCGGAAGCGCTGCAATTCCTCCAGTGCGCGCTTGGCTTCAAAATATGGCCGCGTCAAATTGGCCTGCGTGACGTCGTTGGTTGTGGCCCGCCCGACTTCCTGCTGCAAGTTGACTAGGCTGTTGCTCAATGAAAGCACCCGCGTGTCCAAGCCCAGCATAATGCCCTCCACCCGGCTTTTGATCTTTTTGTGCAAGTCCTCCGCCAAGCCCTTGCATTTAAGCACCTCGGTGTTCTCCGGGCCGTAATCTGCTTCCAACGCGATTAATCGCTGCTCGGCCATAGTCAGTTGATCGAGCAGGGAGGTAAGCAGCGTGTCCGGAGCATCGGTTGTGATAGCCTGGGCAAGTCCTTCCGGCCCAAGTTCCTTACCGAGATTCTTCAAACGGTCCAGCCGGGTGGCTTGCCGGACGTATTCGGCCTGGCTTTCAATGCGGAGGCTTTCAATCTTGCGCAGCGTCTCGGCGGTCATCAAGGGCGACGGTCCATCGCCGCTGGCCATCGCATCAGAGATGTTCAGCTCCTTACGCAAGTTATCCACTCGCTCCTGGGCGGCTTTGACCTTTGCCTCCTGTTCCGCGAAGCGCTCTTCCAGCGCCTTAATTCCGCCCCGGCTCAGTTGTGCGCGTTGCTCCTGACGGTGAGTCTTGTACGCATCCGCAATGGCGTTGGCAATCCTGGCAGCCTCTTCGGGTTTCTCACTATAGACAACAATTTCAATCAGGCTGGTGCCGCGCACAGTGCGCAAGTCAATCCGTTGCTTTAAGAGCGCAATCGTTTCCGGCGTCCGAAGGCGTTCCCCGCTGGCGTACTTCCGGCCCCATTCCGTGTTCAGATCGAGATCGGCAATCACCTTGCCGAGAATAAGCTCCGATTGGATCAACTCAAATTCAGTCTGGATAAAGAAGGGATCATAACCGGCCAGCGTCGAGCGATCCGCCAGACCGCTAATATCCGTCTGATCGCGGTCAATCTTGATCCGTGCCTTGCTCGAATAGGATTCGGGCAAAATGAAGGTAACCAGCGTGGCAGTGATTACGACCAGCAAAAAGACAGCCAGGATAACCGTCTTGCGAATACGAATGATCCGCCAATAGTCCAGGAAATGCAATTTGGCTTCCTGTGGCGGAGCAACTTTCAATGGATCCATATATTAAAAAATAAGGGGGGCCAGTTGTGACAGCCTAGCCCCCCGTCATCGAATCAAGCTTGGTTTAGTAGCTGGCAGTCACTCCGAGGTAAACCCGGTTCCGATCATAATTAGATTTGCTCCGGCCAAACATTCCGCCGGAATATTCGCTCTCCGAAAGGTCATAGTTGTACCCGACTTCCGCGGAGAAGTTAGGAGTGAAGCGATACTGCAGATTCAAACCAACCAGATAATACTGCGAATTCCGGTTGTCGAAGGTTCCTCCGTAGTAGGTAACATTCGCAAACTCCGCGCTCACATTGCCGAAAAGCTTCGGCGTGATGCGGTGCTGCAGCGTGATGAAGATATCGAACGTTTGCCCATTCAGCGTAATATCGCCCGCCTCGACGGGGCTCCATGTATAGGTCGAGCTATAGTCATAGGTCGCCCCAAGCCGCACATGGCTTTCCGGCAGGTAGGTGTACTGCAGGCTTGCGGTCACGTAAGGGCTCCAATCGTTTTGATTGGCAGGGTTGTTGTAGTAGTCGGTATAACGGGCTCCCGCCTGAAGCGAGCCGCTCAAGTCCGGTCGGAAATTATGCAAGAGCCCCGCATAAACATAATGCGATCGGGCATTGCGCATTTTACTCTTTATTGCGGCATCTCCCCGGCTGATATCATAACCAATCATCTCGTCTCCGATATATTCCGTCTGCCGGAACTGGTAGCCCAGAATGCCGATAGTTTGCGGCAAAATCTGATAACGACCGTCAACATGCACCCGGTGGTCCAATTGATCCAACAAACCAGAATAGCTGGGCCACAAGAAAGTGGTTCCATCATAAAGCGGATCGTCATCCGCGTAGTCATAATACGTATTGGCGTATCCCACTTCCACCCCAAATTCCGGCGTCAACTGCGCCAGGAAATTGACCTCGCCGTAATTGCGGATATTATCCCCGGAAACGCGGCGGAAGGTCGGGAAAGTATTCCCATACCGCAGGATATCAGGCTCCTGGCCAATGACGAAGGAATCCTTTACGCTGAGCTGATATCGCTCGCTGAATGCATGCGTGAGCGCCAAGTTAAAGTCGTGGGTCTGATCGTAGTTCTTAGACTCGTTCCACAGCTTGTGTTCATAGTACTTGAGGGAATACACATAGCCGAAACTCAGGCTGGTTTGATCCCACGGAAAACTGAACATCACGGCGGGGCTGACTTCAAATCCGGTATTGCTGCGCGTATACCCCGGCGTTGACATTTTGTTAGGGAGGCAACTGGGGTTATCATCATAAAACCCACGGAGCGTCGCGGAGACACTCCAGGGCTTGCCGGATTCTGTCGTTAAGCCCGGCAGGACTCCCGCTTGAATACTAGAGGCGCCGACGGCTACCAAACCTATGGAGGCAACGATTCGTTTCATAGAATTTATTCAGTGTTTGTACACCCAAAGTTACACAATGCCAACTGCTAACTCACCCTTTTTACCGCACGCTCCCGGGGGCTGTCAAATAAATCTTTACACTTTTTTTAAGCCCCCGCTATTTCGGCCCCGCTTCCGGCCATCTCCAGACCGTTCCCCTGCCGTTACTCCCCCGTCTCCTAGCCGTTTAAGGAACTAACGGCGGAATTGGGGGTGCTGCTGCAGCTTTTCCCAGGTGGCGGAGGAAAGCCGAGCCTGACGATAGACCGGCTCCCACAAGGGTTCGGCACTGCAGGAACGGTGCGCCCGCTGCAGCCAGCGGCGATCCAAGGGTTCGGCGATGAGGTCGGGGGTATTCGCCGCGAGGGTGGTTTCCTCCTTTTCGCCGGTGGCGTGGCCGATGCCAACATGAAACCCCGCCAACAGCAGGGTGACGCGCAGCATCGTGCTGCGCGAGTAAGTCGGCAGCGCGCAGGGCCGGTCCGGGTCCAGCAGGCGGAAAAGGCGCGAGAAGAGCGGCAGCGTCCACATCGCCGCATTGGCCGCCGGAGAGAACGCGTCGAACATAATCCCATGCGGCTTGGCAAGCTTCTCCGTGGCCGGCCGGGCGAGCAGGGATGGGAAGTCGGCCAGGTGCATATCCCACGTTACGGTTTGCGGGCCGTCCTGGAAGGCGCAGTGGTGGTCGCGCAGAAGGCGCTCCAGGGGCGCTTCATATCCCCGCAGATAGCCGAGTGCTTCGACGTGCTGCAGCGCAAAGGCCAGCGGTTCGAGGGTATGGTCAAAGCTCAACAGGCGAATAGCGCAGGGCGCGCCGCGGGTCGCGCGCAGAGCCGTCAGCGCGTTGGCGGCGGCGCCCAGGCCGACATCCCACAGCACAAACTCCCCCTCCTGGCGGTGCGCCCGCTCGGGCAGACGCAGTTGCCGGACATACAAAGCCTCGGCTTCGGCGACCGGGCCGACGACCGGATGAAACGTCTCGTGATGGGCCAGCGAATGGACGCTATGCGCGCCGTTGGCGAGCTTGACGATTCGGTATGCGGTATTGGGTTCCATGGGAACTCGCCTGTGGGGCGCAAGGCGCGGGGAGGTGTTCCAACGCAAGCCGCCCCACGCGCCGCGTTCAGCGTTTCAGCCGCGCGGACACTTTCTCCGCCTCCCGAAAGACGCGCAGCAAGTTGGCGCCGGCCACTTTTTTGAGGTCCTCGCGGTCGTAGCCGCGGCGCAGCAATTCCGCCAGCAATGCCGGGTAGCAGGAGACATCTTCCAGCCCCTCGGGCGCGCCGTCGAAGCCCTCGAAATCCGACCCGATGCCCACGTGGTCTATCCCCGCCACCTGGCGCACGTGGTCAATATGATCCGCCACGTCGGCCAGGCTGGCTTCGTGCGCCGCGGGATGCCGCCGCCGCCACTCCGCCCGCGCCTTCTGGTAGCGCGCCGAACCTTCGCCGTAGAGCTTGCGGAGGCGCGCCTTCTCGGCCTCCGCCGCCTCCAGCGCCGCGCGCCCCCGTTCGGTGAGATAGCCGGGAAGAAAACACACCATCACCACCCCGCCATTGCGCGCCGTCAGTTTCAGGACATCGTCCGGGACGTTGCGTGGGGAATGGCATAGCGCCCGCACCGAGGAATGGGAGAAAATCACCGGGGCCTGACTGACTTCCAAGGCATCGCGCATGGTCTCATCCGTGACGTGCGACAAATCCACCAGCATGCCCAGGCGGTTCATTTCGCGGACAACCTCCTTGCCGAAGGAAGTCAGGCCATGATGCTGCGGTTGGTCGCCGGCGGCATCGGCCCAGTCAGTGTTCTTGACGTGTGTGAGGGTCAGGTAGCGCGCGCCCAGGGCATAGGCCATCCGCAAGACCGCCAGCGAGTTGTTGATCGCATGGCCGCCTTCCACGCCGATCAAGGCGGCAATCCTGCCCTGGCGATGAATGCGTTCGAGGTCGGCAGCCGTCAGCGCCAGCCCAAAGGTCTCGGGATAATGCGCCACCATCCGATGCACGAGGTCAATCTGCTCGAACATCGTCTGCACGGCGGGCGGGCCGGAAGGTTCCGGGGGGACATACACCGCCCAGAACTGCCCTCCCATCCCCCCCGCCCGCAGGCGGGGAATATCGGTATCCAGCGGGGGGGTGAGCTTGCGGGTGTCGCCCGCCAGGTCCAGGGCGTTCAGGTCATTGCCACGCTTGCGGTAATGCCAGGGGAGGTCGTTGTGGCCGTCAATAAGCGGCGACTCGCGCAATAGCTGATGGATCGCTTTCAGGGCGGCGGGATCGGGCCGGGCCGGCGGAGCCGCGCCGGCGGCGGAGTGGCTGGCAATACTCATAAACAAGGACAGGATAACAGCCCCGCGCTGGGAGCACAGACTCATAATAGCGCCAGAGTGAAGCGAAGCAGGGCCGGGGTCAAGCCGCCGCGCGTTTCCCCGCCCCAACAACGGAGTTTGCATTCCGGAGGCAACCGCGTAGGATGCCCGCCGGCACCATGAAGCGATCAAAATCAGAGCCGAAGATTGAATTAAAGGCCGTCATCCTCGCCGGCGGCGCAAAAGCCGCCCAGGGGAACCGGCCAATGCTGCTGCAGAAACTCGGCGACCAGACAATCCTCGAATACGTCAAAGCCAACGCGCTCCAGGTCGTTGCGGCGGAGGATCTCTATGTCGTGGTCGGCGATCAGCAAAAGGAAATGCGCGCCTTGCTGGGCAACCGGTGCCACTATGTCGTGCAGCCCCAGCCGCAGGGCACCGGGCATGCGGTGCAACAACTGGCCCCCGTGCTCCAAGGCTATCAAGGAAACCTGTTAATCCTGTACGGCGATACCCCGCTGTTCCGCCCGGCGTCCATTCGGGGGTTGCTCAACCGCCATGCCTTGCGCCAGGCGCATCTGACCCTGTTGACCGCCATCTCCCCCCGGCCGCTGCCTTACGGGCGCATCATTCGCGATGCCGCCGGCGCCATTGTAAACATCATCGAGGAGACCGAAGCCTCGCCCGCCGTGCGGGATATTCACGAGCTCAACGTGGGCGCCTACCTGGTAGCGGCGCCAGCCATCTTTGCCGCGCTGGAAAAACTCGCCCCGGCGCCGGATGGCCGGTATCCGTTGACGGACTGTGTCCACGAACTCATTCGCTCGGGTTTGCGGGTGGAGAGCTATCAGATTTACGACCCGGACGAAATCCAGGGCATCAACACGCCGCAGGACCTGGAGCAAGCCGAGTTCATCCTGCAAAAACGCCTCTTCCGGCCCCGCCGCGAGGAGGAGCAAAACCAGGTCTCCTTTGGCACCGGCGGCTGGCGGGCGATCATCGGCGAGGGCTTCACGCTCCACAACGTCCGCCGCCTCTGCCAGGCGCTGGCCAATGAGATTACGCGGCGCGGCGAGGAAAAGCGCGGCGTGCTGATCGGCTATGACCGCCGGTTCCTGTCCCGCCAGGCCGGGGATGCCGCCGCCGAGGTCTTTGCCGGAAACAACATTCCGGTGACCTTGCTGAGCGAGGACGCCCCCACGCCGCTCGTCACCTACGCCACGGCGATCCGCAATGCGGCCTACGGCCTCATGTTCACCGCCAGCCACAACCCGCCCGAGTGGAATGGCCTCAAAGTCTTCCACGGCGACGGCTCGCTGCTCCTGGACGACGAAACCGGCCAGATACAATCCGAGACCAACCGGCTCGCCCTCGAGGAGGTCATCAAGATTGATTTGGACATCGCGCTGGAAAGCGGCATTGTCCGGCCCGGCGATTTCACCAACCAGTACGTGGACGCGGTGGAGGCCCTGATAGACCTCGACGCCATCCGCCAGGCCGGCCTCAAGGTGATCGTGGACCCGATGTACGGCGTGGGCCAGCTCACGCTGGGCACCATCCTCACCGAAGCGCGCTGCCGGGTGACATTCATCCACGAACGGCATAACCCGCTGTTTGGCGGGCGCTCGCCGGCGCCGAACCTGGACGCCCTGCGGCTGCTGGCGACGCACGTCGTCGAAGATGGCTACGACCTGGGACTGGCCACCGATGGCGACGCCGACCGCATCGCCATCGTGGACGAGCGCGGCAAATACATCACCATCAATGACATCCTGCTCCTGTTGTATTGGTACATGCACGAAATCCGCCAGGAGAAAGGCGGCGTGGTGCGCAACCTGGCCACCACCCACTTGCTCGACCGGCTCGCGCGGCGGCTCGGCGAGCAATGCGTCGAAGTCCCCGTCGGGTTCAAGCATATCGCCAGCGCAATGGTCGCGCATAATTCCCTCCTGGGAGGCGAATCCAGCGGCGGGTTGACCATTCGCGGGCACATCCTGGGCAAGGACGGCATTTTCGCCTCGGCCCTCGTCGTCGAAATGCTCGCGCGCACGCGCCAGCGGATTTCCCAACTGCGGCAGCGGGTCTATGATCTCACGGGGCGCCTTTACAGCCTCGAAGACAGCATCCCCTCGACCTCCGAAATGCGGGTGGCGGTGCCCCGGCGCCTGGCCAAAACGCCGCTGGCGGAGATCGCCGGCTGCCCGGTCGTGAACGTCTCCCACCGGGACGGAACCAAGTTCTACCTGGACAACGACAACTGGGCGCTGGTGCGTTTCTCCGGCACCGAGCCGATCCTGCGCTTGTTCGCGGAAGCCGATTCTCCGGAAAAGGCCAACGCGCTCCTCCAGCACTTGCGCGGTTTTGTGACCGGCTAATTCATTCAGCACACGCTGCGAACCCCGGCTCCGGGGCCTGCTCTGCCAGCCGCGGAAGCCTCCGCCGTGGAATGGCTCCCCTCCCGCCCGATATTTCCCGGCCGCCCAACTCCGCTCCGGGCTGGCGTAAAAACCGGGCCGTGCGCCGCCAGCCGCCCGGACCGCGCTGGAACCGTTCAACTCCGCGGGTATTCCGCCAGGTACTTTACCACCCGCTCGCAAACATGGGCCGGGGTGAAGCCGAGCTTTTCGTCCAGCACCTTGGCCGGGGCTGAGTAGCCGAAGGTTTCCAAACCGTAAACTTTGCCCCGGGCACCCACCAGGCCCGCCAGCGTGACGGGCAACCCGGCAGTCAGACCGAAGGTGGGCAGTTGCGGCGGCAGCACGCGAGCCTGGTATTCGGGAGGCTGCTGGCGGAAAAGCCCCTCCGAAATGACGGATACCACGCGCGCCTTGAGCCCTTTCCCGGCGGTAAGCAGCTCGGCGGCGCCAATGAGCGTGGACACCTCCGACCCGCTGGCCACCAGCACCACATCCGGCGTGCCGGCGCAGTCAAGCGCAACATACGCGCCCCGCTCCGCCTGCAAGGCATCCCGGTAGCGGGTGGCGCCGGCCCGCGCCGGAACATCCTTGATATTCTGCCGCGAGAGAATCAGCGCCGTGGGCGTGGCGGTGTTCGCCAGCGCCATCTTCCAGGCCACGCTCGTCTCGGCGGCATCCGCGGGCCGCAGCGCCAGCAGGCTCATCTGGCCCTTGTGGTTCTTGAGTTGCTCCATGAGGCGGATTTGGGCCTCCTGCTCGACCGGCTGATGCGTGGGGCCGTCCTCGCCCACCCGGAAGGCGTCGTGCGTCCAGATATACTTGACCGGCAACCCCATCAGCGCCGACAGGCGAACCACCGGCTTCATGTAATCGCTAAAAACAAAAAAGGTGCCGCACGCGGGCACGACGCCGCCGTGCAGCGCCATGCCGTTGCAGAGCCCCGCCATCGTCAGCTCGCTCACTCCGGCCTGCAGAAACGCCCCGCTGAAATCGCCCCGGACAAATGGCTTCGTTTGTTTGAGAAAGCCGTCGGTCTTGTCGCTGTTGGACAGGTCGGCGGAAGCGACAATCATGTTCTCCAATTTCCGCGCCAGCCAGCCCAGCACCGCGCCCGAGGCGGCGCGGGTGGCGAGGTCGGGCTTGTGCGCGATTTCCTCAAAGTCGAGCGGCGGCAGCTGGCCGGAGAGAAACAACTCCAGCTTGGCGGCCAGTTCGGGATGGGCCTTGGCCCAGCGCCGCTGTTTGGCCTTGCGGGCGGCGGCCGCGGCAATCTTTTGTTCTTTGGCCTTCTGGTACAGCCCGGCCACCTCGGGGAAAATGGCGAACGGATCGGCCGGGTTGCCCCCCAGGTGGGCCACGGTCTTTTCGAAAGAAGCGCCCGCATCACTTAACGGCATCCCATGCGTGGCGCACTGGCGTTCGAAGCTGGCGCCGTCGGTGGTCAGCGCGCCCTTGCCCATGATGGTCTTGCCGATGATCAGGCTGGGCTTCTTCTTTTGCCGGATCGCTTGGGTTAAGGCGGCGCGAATCTGGCCCGGGTCATGGCCGTCAATGGTGCTGACGCTCCAACCCCAGGCCCGGTACTTCCGGGCGGTATCTTCGAGCGTCACCGCGCGGGTATCGGTGGAAAGCTGAATATCATTGGAGTCGAAGAACATGATCAGGTTGCTCAGGCCCAGAAAACCGGCAATCCGGCCCGCCCCCTGCGAAATCTCCTCCTGCACACCGCCATCCGAAATAAAGGCAAAGGTTTTGTGGGCCATCCATTCGCCAAACCGCGCGCACAAAAAGCGTTCCGCAATGGCGGCGCCGACCGCGCTGACATGCCCCTGGCCCAGCGGCCCGGAGGTGTTCTCCACGCCGCGGCTCACCTCCAGCTCCGGATGCCCGGGCGTGGGGCTGCCCCATTGGCGGAAGTTCTTCAACTCTTCCAGCGTGTAGAATCCGCTGAGCGCCAGCACGGCGTAGAGCATCGGCGACATGTGGCCCGGATCCAGGAAAAACCGGTCTCGCATATGCCAGCCCGGATCCGTGGGATCATAACGCAGGAACTCGGTGTAGAGAATATTGACGAAGTCGGCGCCGCCCATCGCCCCGCCCGGATGACCGGATTTGGCTTTTTCCACCATGGCGGCGGCAAGAATGCGGATATTGTCAGCGGCCCGATTAGTAAGCGTATTATGCATGTTGTTCGGCGGGAATTATTTGCTTCCAGCAACAATTATCAAGCGCTTTCGACCGGGCGGCATCGTTGCGGCCAGGGCCCTAGGTTATCGGCGCCTGCGTTTCGGTGGCTGAGGGGGAAAAGGTTCTCCCAACTCCAAAGCTGCTTTTCGGGCTCAGGAGGCCGGGGCGAAAGCGTCTAGGGCTTCAAAACAGCCGACTGACCCTGAGGACAACGCAAGCAGTCGCCTTGCAGCAACCTCCGCCCGGGAGGGGGAATGTCCCCGCCAGCCTTGGCCCCATCCCGTCGAAAAACCAAGGCACGCGACAACACCCGGCCGCTCGTCCCGGCTTTGCCGAACGTTCGCGTCCTCTCCCTCCCGCCTTGGAATCTCGTTTTACATCATCCGCAGGTCGTCCATCCCTCCAATC
>JAAYVL010000026.1 GCA_012517205.1 Verrucomicrobiota bacterium | reverse complement strand
GCTCCAGCCTTTGGGAGCGCTCAGAGGCCCGCCCGGGCTCGTTTGCGGCCCAATTCCTGGCGGAGGGCGTCGAGCGGCAGCGTATTGACCACGTCCTCGCGGGTGAGCCAGCCTTTGCGGGCGATGCCCGCGCCCAGGCGCAGAAAACCGGCGTGCTCGGCCCGGTGGGCGTCGCAGTTAATCGCGCATTTGACGCCCCGGGATTTGGCGTAGGGCCAATGCCGCCAATCCAGGTCGAGCCGCTGCGGGTGGGCGTTCAATTCAATCCAGGTGCCCGTTTCCGCGCAGGCGTCAATCACCGCCCGCGCGTCCACCGCGCTCGGCTCGCGCTCGAGCAGCAGCCGCCCGGTCAGGTGCCCCAGGATATGGACGCACGGGTTTTGCGCGGCGCGGATGAGCCGGCGCGTCATCTCCGCCTCCGGCTGCCCGAGGCTTTGATGCACGCTGGCGACCACCACGTCCAGCTCCGCCAGCAGGTCATCGGGCAAATCCAGCGCGCCGTCCTTGAGGATATCCACCTCGATGCCGGTCAGCAGGCGAAAGTCGGCGCCTTCCCGCGCGAGCTGCTCGTTGAGGGCAGCGATTTCCCGCGTCTGCTGGCGCACGCGCCGGGCCTCCAGCCCGTGGGCCTGGACGGAGGACTTCGAGTGGTCGGTGACCGCCCAGTAGGCCAGCCCCAGCTCGCGCCCCAGCCGGGCAATCTCCTCCAGCCGCTGCTGGCCGTCGCTCCAGTTCGAGTGATTATGCAGCGAGCCTTGCAAATCCGTCCACTCGATCAGCCGCGGCAGCGGCCCCTGCTCCGCCGCCGGGATTTCCCCCCGGTCCTCGCGCAGCTCCGGCGGAATGTAGCGCAGACCCAGGCGCGCAAAGATCTCCGCCTCCGTCGGGCACGGCAGGCGCCGCCGCGGGTCGCGGGTCTCGGCGCGCGAGCGGAAAAGGCCGTATTCATTCAGCCGCAGGCCGCGCTCCAGGGCGCGCTGGCGCAGGACCACGTTATGCTCCTTGCTGCCGGTGAAATACAACAGCGCGGCGGGAAACTCCGCGTCGCGCACCACGCGCAGGTCGGCCTGCATCCCGCTCTCCAGCAGCACGCTGGCCTTGGTCTCGCCCCGGGCCAGCACTTTGGCCACCCCCGGCTGGCGGATGAAATCGGCAATGACCCGCGCCGGCCGCGCCGACGAGGCCAGCAGGTCAATGTCCCCGATAACCTCCCGGCAGCGCCGCAGACTCCCCGCCGTGTCGCAGCGGATCACGTCCGGATGCGCCCGCAGCGCCGCCTGCAGGGTTTCGGCGGCCGCCAGCGCCGGGCCGAGCCGGAAGTGCGACGCGTAGGACTGGCGCCGAGCGATGCCCGCCAGCAGGTTCGCTTGCGTTTTGGCCCCAAAACCGGCCAGCCCCGCCACCCGCCCCTCGCGGCAGGCCTGCTCCAACTGCGCCACCGATTCTATCCCCAGCGCGTCGCGCAGGGCCTTGATTTTCCGCGGGCCCAGCCCCGGGATCTCCAGCAGCGCCTGCAACCCGGCGGGCACCGCGGCTTTCAGCTCCTCGTAATACGCCAGCCGCCCGGTGGCGGCCAGCTCGGTAATCCGATCCCGCAGCGCCGCGCCGATGCCCGGCAGCGCGTCCAGCCGCCCCGCGGCAATCACCGCCTCCAGCGGCTCCTCCAGCCGCCCGATCGTGCGGGCCGCGTTCAGGTAGGCGCGCGTCTTGAACGGGTTCTCGCCTTGCAGCTCCAGCAGCGTCCCAATCTCTTGCAGCACTTCCGCGACCTGATCCTTGTTCATGCGCTCAATATGGCCTTTCCCCCCGGGGCGTCAAAGCCCAAAACCCGCCGCCGCGGGCGCGCCCCGGACCGCCAGTGCCCGCTCGCGCTCGCGCAGCGTGGGATGCGAGTAATAGAAACGGCGGTAGCACGGGTGCGGGGTGAGGTTGCTGAGGTTCTTTTCGGCAAGCTGGCGCAACGCCCCGAGCAGCGGCTCCGGCCCGCCCACCGCCGCGGCGGCAAAGGCGTCGGCCTGGTACTCGCAGCGGCGCGACCACCCGCGCCACAACGGCGCCAGCCAGAAGCCGGCCACCCCGGCCAGCAACCCGAAAAGCAGCAGCGCCGGCCCGGGAGGCCCCGGGGCGAAACCAAAGCCCTCGTAGAACCAGGCCCGCCCGGCCAGCCACGCCAGCAGCCAGAAGCCCGCCAGCGCGCCCGCGGCGGAGCCGAGCAGCAGCTTCGGCAGATGCCGCATCCGGTAGTGCCCGATCTCATGCGCCAGCACCGCCTCCAGCTCCGGCGCCGTCAGTTGCTCCACGAGCGTGTCGTAGAGCACAATTTTGCGGAACCGCCCGAAGCCCGTGAAGAACGCGTTGGAATGGCGCGACCGCTTGCTGCCGTCCATCACCTGGATGGCGCGGGCGCGAAACCGCGTGCGCGCGGCCAGCCGCAGCAGCCGCTCCCGCAACGGGCCCGCGGGCAGGGGCGTGAACCGGTTGAAAAGCGGCAGAATCAACACCGGCGCCAGCCCCTGCAGCAACACTTGAAACCCCAGCCACGCCCCCCAGGCCCAGCCCCACCAGCCCGCCCCCGCCCACGCCATCAGCCCGAGCACCAGCACCACCAGCGGATAACCCAGCGCCGCCGCCAGCAGCAGCCCCCGCGCCCGGTCCGCCCACCACAAACGCGGCGTCGTGGTGTTGAAACCGAAGCGCTGCTCCAGCCGGAACTGGTGATACCAGTCCAGCGGCAGCCCGAACAGCGACAGCGCCCCGCCCGCCGCCAGCAGAAACGCCCCCACCGACCACGCCGATTCTCCCAGCCCCGCCGTCCAGACCCGGTACCCCCACGGCAGCGCCGGGCTGAACAGCGCTCCCAATCGCACCACCGCGTCCACCGTGGCCGCCACCTGCTCGAACCGTCCCTGGGCCAGCGTGTACTGAACCGACCGGGCATAGGTCGCCGCGTCCATGACGTGCCGGAGCTCCTCCGGCGCCGCGCCCGCATGGGCCAGCGCATGACGCCGGTTCAACTGCTCCAGCCCCACCCGGGCCGCCCACCACGCCGCCAGCAACAGCCCCACGCCCAACGCAAACACCGCGCCCGAACTCATGCCCGCAGTCTAACCAATCCCCGCCGCCGCCGCCACGACGAAGTGTCCTCCCCCCGCCGGGACGGCGGTAAGCCCGGATCGCCGGAGACGAGCTGTTCCGGCGGAGAGCCTCGCCGCGGAGAGAGGGCGAGGACTGCGGGCGGCGAGGGAAATGAAGAAGTCGGGGGTACAAAAAAAGAAGCCGCCCCGAAGGGCGGCTTCTGTGAGGTTAAAGCGGTATTCGCTTACTTGCGACGGCGGAAGATCAACAGCGCCGCAGCACCCAGGCCCAACAGCGCGAAGCTGCCCGGCTCAGGAATCGGAATGAAGTAGATGTTGAAGCTCGTGAACGGAATGTTCGGCGGGGCATTGAAATCTCCACCGATCGATTGCACGTTGAGGGGGATGGACTTGCCCGCAGCCACGCTGCCAGCTTCCCAAGCGGCAACAAGAGCCGGAGACCAAGTCGGATACAGGCCAGAGGAGTTGTCCCAAGCAACCAGCTGGAGGGTTGCTACTGTTGCATCCTTCGGAATGGTAGCAAGAGTAGCCGTGGTCCCCGCCAAGTTCCCTGCTCCAGTGCCAGTGCGGAAAGACGTGGTCGCACTCTGCGGGATAAGGCTCTCTTCACCCTGGTTGGCACCAGGGAGACCAAGAATCTGGGCAAGGTAGTTTGGCCCAGCAACCGTCAAGGCCATCCCATTCGCCAGATAGTCTGTCGTGCCTGCCGGGGTATCAGTGGGTGAGTTTCCTTGCAAGATCAGATAGGGGTCAATAGATGACGGTCCCCAGACACGGGAAACACCGGCGGCGGTTCGATTATTAAAATTAACTGTCCCTTGAGCGTAAACGCTTACGGCACAGATTACAGCAACTGCTGCGAGTATCAGTTTTTTCATAGGTGTTGTGTTATGTGTTGTGTTTGTTGTGGGATTTATATTACGATAATCTATTTGGTTTGCTTATTTAGGAGTTATTGTACAGTGAAGTTGCGAGTCCAAGTGCTGCTCACATTGCCGGCAGCCTTGATATAGAAGAATGCCTGACCAACACCAACAGTCGGCTCATTCGGTGTCCATTCCAAATCCAGATCATCAAACGTATAGACCGAAAACCCACCGGAGTAGGTGTAGATGTTATCAAAGGCTTCAGCAGGGAGACCCAAGTCCGTCGTGATGAGACCCGCTTGCGGAACCATCGAGGAACGCATGACCTGCACACCTACCGGCAAAGTGTTCTGCAAGTTGCCCTGAAGCACTTCACCAACAAACGTCAGCGTCGTGGCAACTGGGCTAACATAGAACGCACCTTCGCCCGGATTTAGTGTGGCATTGCCATCGGGCGTCCACTCCAAATCCAGATCATCAAACGTGTAGGCCGTAAACCCACCGGCGTACTTATAGAAGTTCGCAAACGCCGGACCATCGGGGATCAACGCACCCAACGTATTATTGGTGGTGTTGAGTTGATTGGCAATCATCACCATTTGTCCCGCTGCTACGGGGATGTTGTAATAACCGACAACGTTTAGCGAGTAAACGTTTTGGGCCGCCGCGGTAGCGAGGCCCGCAGCCAATGCGGCTGCGCATACCAATGCTTTCATTGTTCTCATTTTTTTCTTTCTATGTAGTTATGTGTTAACCGTGTGTGATGCCACTATCGCCAAAAGACAAAACGGTGTCAACAGTTTTGTATACTTTTTTTGAACTTTTTTTTGGCACATATTTTGTCTTTTCTTGCTGGCGTCGAGGCCAAGTTCGGTGTGGATGTGGAGCCACACTGAACCGGTTTTTTGCTAGCTATTCCCGTGCCAGCGCGGGCAGGCGTCCCGGGGCGGAGGCCGGCCGCCGGGGTTGAGGGCGGCGGGCGGGGCGGGGATTGGGGAGGAAGGCGGGGTTGTTCCCCGAAACGAGCCGGCGTCGGCCCGGCCCCCGCCGCCCCGCCCCTCCGGCAACCCGCCCGCCCCCGCGCCGCCTCCCCAACATCCCCCGCCCCCTCGACCAACCCACACCCCCTGTAGGCCGCGTGCCCCCACGCGGCGGTAGGGCGGGCGTCCCTCCCCGGCCATTGCGCCAGATGCTTGCGCGCCGGTAGATGGATTTTGGGGCCCGAAGGGAATCGGGGGCCTGCACGAACAGGCACCCCCGCCAGGATCGGCGGACGCCCCCACGCGGCGCTGGCGCGTGCGTTCCTCCCCGGCCATTGCGCCGGATACTTGCGCGCCGGTGGATGGATTTTGGGGCCCGAAGGGAATCAGGAGCCTGCACGAACAAGCATCCCCGCCAGGATCGGCGGACGGCCCCGCGCCGCGAGAGGGCACGC
>JAAYVL010000106.1 GCA_012517205.1 Verrucomicrobiota bacterium | reverse complement strand
TGCGCACTTTCCGCTTTGCACTGGTTGCCGCGGGACTTTAGCCTGCCGGGGTGAACGAGACCTTGCCGAGCGTCACGGTGGTGATCGCGGCCCGACCCCGCCAGGCCGACGTCAAAGCCGTGGCCGCCAGCCGCGCGCTGGATTATCCGGCCGACCGGCTGGCGATCCTGGTGGCGCGCGGCACGCAGCCTTCCGTGCAGCGCAACGCGGCGGTGAAGGCCGCGCTGGGGGAGCTGGTTTACTTCCTGGACGATGATTCAGCGCCCGCGCCGGGCAACCTCCGCCGCGCCGTGGCGCATTTTCGCGACCCGCGGGTGCAGATGGTCGGCGGGCCCAACCTCTGCCCGCCCGAGGCGCCGCCGCTGGAACAGGTCTTCGCGCGGGTGCTGGCCAGCGGGCTGGCTTTTGGCCCCAGCCGCGCCCGTTATGCCGCGGTTGGCCGGACGCGGGCGACCAGCGAGAAGGAGCTGATCCTCTGCAACCTGCTCGCCCGGCGAAGCGCCCTGCTGGAGCTGGGCGGCTTTGACGAGACGCTCTATCCCAACGAGGAAAACGCGCTGATGGACCGGTTGCAGCGCCGCGGCGGGAAATTGCTCTACGACCCCCAACTGGTCGTGTGGCGCCGCCCGCGCGCCAGCCTCCGCGCGTTCGCCCGGATGTTGATGACCTATGGGCGGGGGCGGGCGGAACAGTTCCGCCGTCATCCCACCCCCGGCTCGGCGCTCAACTTTGTCCCTCCGCTCTTTTGTCTTTACCTGCTTGCGCTCCTGCCGCTGTGGTGGCTGACGCCGCTTGGGAAGCTCAGCCTGTGGCCGCTGGCGGGCTATGCCCTGGCCGTGCTGGCGCAGGGCCTGGTGTCCGCCGTTCGCGGGCCGGTCTGGCAAAGTGTTGCCGCCCTTCCGTTGGTGGTGCTGACGCATCTGCTTTACGGCGCGGGCTTTTGGCGCGGGCTTTTTACGCGGCTGACGCCCCCGGCGCCATCCGCCCCGAGCCAGGTCGTGCTGGAGACGCCGCCCCCGAGGAACGCGGGCGGTTGAACTGCCCGGGGGGGCGCGGTTACATCCGGCCGCGCTGGCGGTTGGCTTCGTAGAGGAAGATGGCGGCGGCGCTGCCGACGTTCAGGGAGTCCACGGTGGGCGGCATCGGGATGGCGGCGGCGTCGTCGCAGGCCGCCAGCGCCGCGGGAGAGAGGCCGTGGCCTTCGCTGCCGAAGACGAGGCAGCAGTCACCGGCCAGGCTGGCCTGGGAGAGGATGCGGCCATCGGTGTGGGGATGGGCGGCGAGGCAGCGGATGCCTTGCTGGCGCAAAGCGCGGAGGTCCCGGGCCAGGTTGGAGGTTTCCACGATGGGCAGGTGGAAGATGGCGCCCATTGAGCTGCGCACGGCGCGCCGCAGGAAGGGGTTGGCGCAGGTTTCGCCCACGAGCAGGGCCTGGGCGGCGAAGGCGGCGCAATTGCGGACGAGGGCGCCCAGGTTTTCGGCGCTCGAGAGGCCGTCGGCGGCCGCCAGCAAGCGCGGCGGGGGGCTGCGGGCGAGGATGTCCGCCAGCGTTGGCTGGGGAGGCACTTTCCCGACCGCCAGCAGGCCCTGGTACATGGAGAAGCCGGTGAGCGTTTCCAGCAGCTTTTTTTCCGCGACGAAGACCTGGATGAGTTCGCGCCGGGTGCGCAGGAGGGGTTCCAGTTCCCGCAGCCACTTTTCGGGGAGCAGCACAGAGATGACGGGGAATTGGCTTTCCAGCAGCCGCCGCACCACTTTTTCGCCCTCCGCCACGAAGATGCCTTGCTGCCGATGTTCGGCTTGGCGGCGCATGGTGCGGTAGGGCTGGAGTTCGGGCCGGTCGAGCGATTTGATCGTTTGGGGTTGGGCGATCACGGCCGCGCGGGACTTTACAGGCTCAGGGTGGGGCAGGGTTGGGCCTGGCTGGTCAGTTCGAGGCGCACGTGCCGGGCGCCGAGTTTTTGGAGGCGCTCGTGGACGATGCGGTAGGCCAGTTCGGGGAGGTTGCACTCGCGGCTCAGGTGGCCGAGGTACAGGTGGCGCAGATCGGGGGAGATGATTTGTTCGAGGGCATCGGCGGCGGCTTCGTTGGAGAGGTGGCCGTGCCGTCCCAGGATGCGTTGTTTGAGGCTCCACGGCCGGCGGGGGCAGTTTTGCAGCATCTGGACGTCGTGGTTGGCTTCCAATACCAGGGCGTGGGCGGGGCGGACCCGTTCGAGCACCAGGCGGGTGGCGTGGCCCAGGTCCGTCAGGAACCCGAGGTTGCCGGCGCTGGTGCGCAGGAGAAAGCCGACCGGGTCTTGCGCGTCGTGCGGCACGCTGAAGGTTTCGACGTGGATGTCCCCCACCTCGAAGCTGGCGCCGGTGGCAAAGAGATGGCCGGGCAGGCGGGTTTGAAACTGGTATTCGATGGCGTCCAGCGTGGGGCGGTTGCAGTAAACGGGAATGTGGAGTTTCTGGCTCAAGGCCGGCAGGCTTTGGACGTGGTCGGAGTGTTCGTGGGTGATGAGAATCCCCGTGAGCTTTTCCGGCGCCCGGCCGATGGAGGCGAGTCGCTGGCGGATCTGGCGCAGGCTGAGTCCGGCGTCAATGAGCAGGCGGGTTTCTGCAGTTTCCACGTAGGCGCAATTGCCGCTGGAGCCGCTGCCCAGGATGGTTAGATGAACAGGCACAATTTACCTTACGGAGGGGCCGGGGGCGGGGCAAGCTCTTCGGGGCGGGGGTTGGGGGCGGAGCGCGGGCCGGCGCGGCGCTTAGTTTTTCGGGCGTGAGGCCCGATCCTGCAGCCAGGCGACGTCGGGGTTGTTGGGGGAGTCGAACATATCCGGCACCAGGCCGCCTTCCACGAGCGGAGGCGTGGTGCGGGGGTCGCGCCAGCGGCGCAGTTCGGAGTGGCCGTCGGCAAAGGAGAAGCCGCCGGCCAGGTGATGATAGAAGCCCGGCAGGTCAAAGAAGCCGTAGCGGGAGGGGGTGTTGGGATAACCGGCCATGCGGGTGCCAAAATTTCCCATATCAATGCTGTCCGGGCGCATATCGAGGAAGACGAAGATTTTGGCGGGGCCGGGCACCTGCAATTCTCCTTGTTTCAGGTAAATGAGGTAGTCGCTGAAAACGGGGCCCCAGTTGCCATCCGTTCCGCCCCAGCCGCCGAGGAAGATGTTCATGGACATCGTGCGCACGCGGGGTTTGCACTCGCCGCCGACTTCGACAAAGGAGCGGTCGGAAGGGCATTTCCAGATGCCCAGGTTGCGGCCGCAATAGGGCCAGAGGGGGCTTTGGGTGATGTCCTGGTTCGGGTCCCAGTTCGAGGGGTTCCAGGGGCTGAAATTGAGTGTGCCGGTCACCCAGGTTTCCGCCAGGGTGGCGGGGTTGGCGTAGTCTTCGCTGGCGTAGAGCAGGCGGTCCTGGTTGTCATCTGAATACATGCGCCAGGCCAGGCACAATTGGCGGTGGTTGTTCATGCACTGGATGGCCTGGGCTTTGAGTTTGCTTTTGGCGAGCGCCGGCAGCAGGAGCGCGGCCAGGAGGCCAATAATGGCAATCACCACCAGCAGCTCAATCAGCGTGAAACCGCCGGGGCGCGCGGGCTGGCGGTTCACGCGCGCGCGTCGAATTTGTTCAGTCGCATGCAATATCCTGTCCGTGGGCGGCCCCGGCGCACGGGCGCGGGGCCGGCGGTTTCAATCCAGGAAGAAATCAACGGTCGTCACGACGCGGAGAACCTTCTTTTCGGGCGAGGCCGCATCCCGGTTTTCGATTTCCAGGGCGCCCTGGGTTGCCCGGCGGATGCGGCCGACTTTGCTGTGGGAGTCCTGGGCGAACTTTTCCGCCGCCGCCCGCGCGTTGGCGGTGGCCTCCCGGATCATGTCCGGCTTGATCTCATTCACCGCGTTGAAGATAAACTCGGTTCGATCCGCAAACTCATTGCCCACCAGGGTGATGCCTTGATCCAGCAACGCATCGGCATCCTGAATGGCTTTCTTGACTACGTCCACGTTGGCGCTCCGCACGACCAGGGTGGTTACGCCGCGATAGCGCACCAGGGCGGGGCGGTTGGCGTGAATGC
Source organism: Verrucomicrobiota bacterium (assembly GCA_012517205.1). GTDB lineage: Bacteria > Verrucomicrobiota > Verrucomicrobiia > Limisphaerales > UBA8199 > UBA8199. The sequence continues at coordinate 4,688 of JAAYVL010000106.1, read as the reverse complement.
GCTCGTCCTGGCGATCGTTGACGACCGGCAGGCCGTGCACGATTTCGTCGGGGGATATGCCGCGGGCTTGTAAAAACGAGGTGACGACGACGCGGTTGGATTCCATCGCCGACTTGAGGGTCGCCAGCTCCTCGGCGACGGTGGAAAACTGGATTGGCCAGATTGCCAGCGTGGCTTTCACTTCCCGCTCTGACAATCCTTTGACGGTCAGGCAGCGGTCGAACTCGCGCCCCGTCCGCACGGCGCGGCCAATTTGAAAGCCGAAGATGGTAAGGCCCAGGATCAGTGACAGGCCGAGGACGACGAATGAACGAATCGTAATCATGGTTTTGCTTTCGACATTAACGAACGTATTTTGAGTTTTGCCAACTACCCGCCGGGCGGCGTTTGTCTCACCAGCGCCTCCTCCCAGAGGGAATCGTCACATTCCGGAAGATTTTCGCGCATTCCGGCTGCCGGGTCAAGCCTGCGGGAGTTCGTTGCGCGGCCTTCGGGCTGCCGGAAACGGAGGCGGTTGGCGGCTGGCTTCGGGTGGCCCGGCTTCTTCGGCGAGAAGACGCGAGGCTGGGCAGTTGCGGTTGCGGATTTGTCTTGGAGGCTAGCGCAGGTCGGGGGACTTTCAACCGCGTTGTTTCTAGATCGGCTCAAGCTGGGGCAGTGGCAGGTTGACCCTGTATTGGCTGGAAGCCTGGCAGCGGCCGGGAGCGCTTTAGGTCTGTCCGTTTGGCGGCGGCTGTGCTAATGCTCCGCCGTGAACAGATCTGGCTTGGCGCGCATCATTTTTGTCACGGGCAGCGATACCGGCGTGGGGAAGACGTTGTTGACCGGGCTGCTCCTGCACCATTTGCGGCGGCGGGGCTGCCACGCCCTGGCGGTCAAACCGTTCTGCTCCGGCAGCCGGACGGATGCGGAATTTTTGGGTGCCCTGCAGGACGGCGAACTCGCGGCGGACAAAATCGCGCCTTTCTTTTTTTCCGCGCCGCTGGCTCCGCTGGCGGCGGCGCGCCGACGCCATATCATCCGCTTGGCCGAGGTCCGGCGGCATCTCAAGCGCATGGCGTGTCGCTGCGAATGTCTGCTCATCGAGGGGATTGGCGGTTTGCTCGTGCCGTTGGGGAAGGGGTTTACGGTGCGAGATTTGATTGTGGCAATCGGGAGCGAGGTCATCGTGGTTTCCCGCAATCGTCTGGGCACCCTTAATCACACGCTGCTCACCGGGGCGGCGTTGCAGCAGGTTGGAATTAAAGATTTTACGACGGTGCTGATGACGGTCCCGCCGGGGGATGCATCGAGCGTTACCAACCGGCTGATCCTGGCGGAAATGCTCGCGCCCAACCCGGTTTTTGAGCTTGGATTTTTGGGGCGGAATCCGGTGCGGCCGGGGGCTGTAAAATTGGCAGCAAAAAAAGTTGAGAAAACACTTGCGCGGATTTTGGGCTGTGCTAGGATGGGTGCTCCTGGTTCTTTGTGAGTCTGGTTTTTGGACGGCGAAAAAAAGTTGAAAAAAGATTTTGACTGCCTCCGGAATGTGTGTAGATTGTTGGCAGTTGCGAGTAAGCAGCTCCGGTAAAAAAAGCTGAAAAAAGTTTTTGACATCCGGCGCGGCTCTGATAAAGTGGCCGCGAAATTAACAAAGGTCCGAGAGGCCGAGTTAAGAGTGATTAAGTCGGCGCTCGGGATTTTTGTCCCTCGGTAACGAGAGGGAAGCGGGCACAAAATGGTCCCGCGGACGGGTTGAGCCGGGATCGGCGCGGGAAAAGAGCACGAGCTGGCGAGCTTGTCCGGGAAAAGAATTTTACGGGTGGTGACACCCGCTGCTCATTGAAAATTGAATTGTGCGATAAGTTAAGAGCCCCTTCAGGCGGGTCTTGTTAGTAGGGATCCGTTTGGAGAGTTTTAAACCAAAAGACCGTCCGGTCTCACGACCGGACAAAAGTCGAATCAACTAACGTTTTTTGACGGAGAGTTTGATTCTGGCTCAGAACGAACGCTGGCGGCGTGGATAAGACATGCAAGTCGAGCGATGATTACGGGGTAGCAATATTCCGTAGTTGGAGCGGCGCAAGGGTGAGTAATACGTGGGTAATCTGCCATGAAGTCTGGAATAACTTGTTGAAAGACGAGCTAATGCCGGATGTGAAAAGCGGGAGGCATCTCCTGGTTTTCAAAGCTGGGGACCGAAAGGCCTGGCGCTTCATGATGAGCCCGCGGCCTATCAGCTAGTTGGTGAGGTAACGGCCCACCAAGGCAAAGACGGGTAGCTGGTCTGAGAGGACGACCAGCCACACTGGAACTGAGACACGGTCCAGACACCTACGGGTGGCAGCAGTCGAGAATTTTTCACAATGGGCGAAAGCCTGATGGAGCGACGCCGCGTGGGGGATGAATGGCTTCGGCCCGTAAACCCCTGTCATTCGCGAGCAAACGTTATTATTTAAAAGATGATAGCCTGATAGTAGCGAAAGAGGAAGGGACGGCTAACTCTGTGCCAGCAGCCGCGGTAATACAGAGGTCCCAAGCGTTGTTCGGATTTACTGGGCGTAAAGGGTGCGTAGGTGGTGGGGTAAGTCGGATGTGAAATCTCCGAGCTCAACTCGGAAAGTGCATTGGAAACTACCCTGCTCGAGGGTTGGAGGGGGGACTGGAATACTTGGTGTAGCAGTGAAATGCGTAGATATCAAGTGGAACACCAGTGGCGAAGGCGAGTCCCTGGACAACTCCTGACACTGAGGCACGAAAGCTAGGGGAGCAAACAGGATTAGATACCCTGGTAGTCCTAGCTGTAAACGGTGCACGTTTGCTGTAAAAGGAATCGACCCCTTTTGTGGCGTAGCTAACGCGTTAAACGTGCCGCCTGGGGAGTACGGTCGCAAGATTAAAACTCAAAGAAATTGACGGGGGCCTGCACAAGCGGTGGAGTATGTGGCTCAATTCGATGCAACGCGAAGAACCTTACCTGGCCTTGACATGTACGTAGTAGAAGGGTGAAAGCCTGACGAGATAGCAATATCAGCGTACACAGGTGCTGCATGGCTGTCGTCAGCTCGTGTCGTGAGATGTTGGGTTAAGTCCCGCAACGAGCGCAACCCTTGTGTCCTGTTGCCACCCCGGCGAGAGTCGGGAGCACTCTGGACAGACTGCCTCGCTTAAACGAGGAGGAAGGTGGGGATGACGTCAAGTCAGCATGGCCCTTACGGCCAGGGCTGCACACGTACTACAATGCCCGGTACAAAGGGAAGCGAGACCGTCAGGTGGAGCAAATCCCCAAAAACCGGGCCCAGTTCAGATTGTCGTCTGCAACTCGACGGCATGAAGTTGGAATCGCTAGTAATGGCGCATCAGCTACGGCGCCGTGAATACGTTCCCAGGCCTTGTACACACCGCCCGTCACATCATGAAAGCCGGCTGTACCCGAAGTCACCGCGTTAACCGCAAGGAAGCAGGTGCCGAAGGTATGGATGGTGATTGGGATGAAGTCGTAACAAGGTAGCCGTAGGGGAACCTGCGGCTGGATCACCTCCTTTCTAAGGAGAAGCATGGAGGCGGGGTAAAAACCGCGCTCCTAGGTCGGTCAACTCTGCGGAGTTGATAAGGCTCGGCTTATCGCACAGTTCAGTTTTCCAATGAGCAGATGCTCTTTGGCAAGTGGTTAGAGAATCGAACTCTATCAGGCGCTGAACCTGAAGCTGTAAAGCATTGCCGCGACGGCCTTCAGCCTTCAGCCTTTCGGAAGTGGGGCTGTAGCTCAGTTGGTAGAGCGGTAGCTTTGCAAGCTATAGGTCAGGAGTTCGAATCTCCTCAGCTCCACCAATTTTCATGGGCGTGTAGCTCAGTTGGTTAGAGCATGCGCTTGATAAGCGCAGGGTCACTGGTTCAACTCCAGTCACGCCCACCATCCTGAAGCGCTCGGCGCGGCTGGAGACCACTTGCATAATGAATTTGCCGACCTGAATCGTCCGGGGTTGCATCTCCGGGCGCTAACAAGCCGGCGGTGTTCTTTGACAACTGCACATAGGTAGATAACTAGGGCAAATTACAGTTCGCTGAGTTCTTGTTGTTCCCTGTCGAGGGGAGCAGCGAGGTAACTTTGTGATCAAGCTACTAAGGGCTTATGGTGAATGCCTTGGTGCCAAGAGGCGATGAAGGACGTAGTAAGTTGCGATAAGCCACGGGGAGCCGCAAGCAGGCTTTGATCCGTGGATCTCCGAATGGGAAAACCCACTCCGGGTAATACCGGAGTATCGTCCGGATGAATTCATAGTCCGGCGAGGCGAGACGGGGTGAAGTGAAACATCTCAGTAACCCCAGGAAAAGAAAACGAAGCGATTCCGTCAGTAGTGGCGAGCGAAAGCGGAACAGCCTAAACCGGGAGGACTTGTCTTCCCGGGGTTGAGGGACCTTAATGTGGGAGGTAGAGAGCGAGCTTAACCATCTGGAAAGATGGGCCATAGACCGTGACAGCCGGGTAAGCGAAGTTCGAAGCCCCCTAGAGGTATCCCAAGTAATGCGGTGCACGTGAAACTCTGCATGAATCTGTCCGGACCACCGGATAAGGCTAAATACTCCTTGGCAACCGATAGTGAACTAGTACCGCGAGGGAAAGGTGAAAAGAACCGCTGCTAGCGGAGTGAAATAGTACCTGAAACCATATGCCTACAATGTGTAGGAGCCGGCTCCATTCCGGAGCC
>JAAYVL010000078.1 GCA_012517205.1 Verrucomicrobiota bacterium | reverse complement strand
TGGGCATCCCTTGTACACCCCTTGTACACGGCGCGGAGGCGGGGGATAGGAGAGGTGCGTGCATGGGAAGGAAGCTGGGGATACAAGGATGAGGTGGGACGGGATGATGAGTAATAAGCCGTTGAAAAACGGTTAGTTGTGAAATCGAAGCTGGTGGGAGGGGATTTTTCACGGGCGGGCGGGCGTTCGGAGGGCTTTTGGCTTCGCGAATGTCTTACCTGAAACGTTGACGTTGGGTGCTTTAGCCGTGCGCTCTCGCTCCATCGAGGCCGGGACATATCCGACAGACCCGCAGGCGGCCTCAACGAACTGCTTGGCTGGCGAATCCAACCGCGAGGGCGGCGCGCCGGAAAATCCGCCGCGGCCGGCGGGGAAGCCGGCATTGGCCGGGCGCGGTTAGCGAGGGGGGTTCGGGGCCGGGGTCAAATCACCGTTCCGTGCGGGATGACGCCGTTTTTGGGGATGATGACAATCCCGTCGCGGATGTAGTAATTGGCGTGGTCCACCTTTTCCGGCTTGCCGTCGGGAGAAATCACCACGTTGTCGCCGATGCGGGCATTTTTATCCACGATGGTGTTCTGGATGCGGCAATTGGTGCCGATGCCAATGCGGGGGCGGCCGATTTGCTCGTGCGCGCGGATGGATTCGAGGGATTCGTAGTAATCGCTGCCCAGGAGGATCACCCGGTTCAGGACGGTGCCGACGCCGACGCTGCAGCGCAGGCCGATGATGCTGTTGGAGATGATGGCGCGATTGAGGATGCAGCCGTCGGAAATCACCGCGTGGTCAATCTGGGCGCCGTTGATCTTCGAGGCGGGCAGGAAGCGCGGGCGGCTGAAGATGGGCGCGGCCATATCGAAGAAGTTAAAGCGCGGCAGTTCGCTGGTGACATCGAGGTTGGCTTCGAAAAAGGCGCGGATGGTGCCAATGTCCTCCCAATACCCCTGGAAGACATAAGAGAAAACGCGCAGGTTTTGGATGGCGTCGGGGATGACGTGTTTGCCGAAGTCGGTCAGTTTGCTCTCCAGCAGGCCGCGAATGATGCCGCGGTTGAACACATAAATGCCCATGGACGCGAGGAACGTCTCGCCGCCGGCCGGGAGGCCCAGCGGGTCGAGCCAGTCCGGCGGGAGTTTGAGGGTGTCCAGCACGGCGGGGTCTTTGGGTTTTTCCACGAAGCGGGTGATGCGGCGCTGGGCGTCCACCTGCATGATCCCGAGGGATTGGGCCGCGGCCCGGGCGACGGGGATGGTTGCCACCGTGATATCGGCGTCGGTTTCGGCGTGCTGGCTGATGATATGCCGGAAGTCCATCCGGTAAAGCTGGTCGCCGCTGAGGATGAGCAGGTAATCCCATTCGTGGTTCAGGAAATGCACCATGTTTTTGCGAACGGCGTCCGCGGTGCCCTGGTACCACGAGTTGTCGGCGTAGGTCTGCTCGGCGGCGAGGATTTCCACGAAGCCGCCGGTGAAGTGGTCGAACTTATAGGATTGCGAGATGTGCCGATGCAGGGAGGCGGAGTTGAACTGGGTGAGCAAATAAACGCGCCGCAGGCCGGAGTTGATGCAGTTGGAGATGGGGATATCCACGAGGCGGTATTTGCCGGCCAGCGGCACCGCCGGTTTGGCGCGATCTTTGGTCAGCGGAAACAAGCGGGTGCCCTGCCCCCCGCCCATGATCACGGACAGGACGTTGCTGGTGTTGGAGGTTTGGCGGCTGGTGTGGCGCATGGCAAGGTTCGTCCCGGCAGGCTACGAGTCAAGGTCGAGGCCGGAAAACGGATTGTTCACAAAGCCGCCGCCCCGGGATTCGCCGCCCCGGGAATCGGCCGCGGGGGATGTGGGCGCGGGCGGGGCCAACGGCGCCGGAACGGCGCGCGCGGGCGGCGGCGGCGCGAGGGGCGTGGCCTCGGGCGGGGGGGGCGCCTTGGGGCGCTTGTTGCGCGGCAGGGGGGAAATCATCACATGCAGGCCGCGCCCGACCAGCTTGGGCTCGAAGTCCGGCTGCCCATACGCGGCGATGCTCGCGAGGAACCGCTGCACGACTTCAAAGCCAATTTCGGTGTGCGCCATTTCCCGGCCGCGGAACCGCAGCGCGATCTTGACCTTCATGCCTTCGCACAAAAACTCGATGGCGCGCTGCAGCTTGACGCTCAAATCGTGCGGGTCAATCTTGGGGCTGAGCTGCACTTCCTTGACCTTGGTGGCGTGCTGGTGTTTCCGGGATTCCTTATCGCGTTTGGCCTGTTCATACCGGAACTTGCCATAATCCACCAGCCGGCAGACCGGCGGGGCGGCGTTGGGCGCAACCTCGACCAGGTCCACGCCCTGGGAGCGGGCCAGGGTGAGGGCGTCCCCGAGGGACATAATGCCCAGTTGATTGCCGTCGCCGTCAATCACGCGAATTTCGCGAGCGCGGATTTTGCCGTTGACTCTGACAAACGAACGGGAAGCCGAAGCGCGGGAAGAAAATGGACGACTCAAGACACCCCCGTGGGTTGAGACCGATTCATGCAGTTGTTGTCTGAACCATACAAACAGGCCGACCGCTATAAACGATGCCTATATTTACCCGCTTCGCCCGGGGTTGGCAACCCCTAAATGCAGGCCCCCCGGGCGCCCCCTCAGCGGCCGGGGAGAAGGATTTGGCCGCGGCGGAGCCAGCCGGTGCGGCGGGGGCCGGCGCTGACCTGGAGCCAGTCGTCCTTTTGATCCAGAACGCGCAGCTCGGCGCCGTCGTGAACGCTGAAGGCGGCGGGCGATTCCGCCAGCGGGCCATAATGCACCACCGCCTCGGGCTCGATGACGATGGCCGTGGGGGTGAAGCGGGCGGCGCGCAGGGCGAAGGCCGCGCCCGCGCACAACAGCGCCGCCAGCAGGGCCAGGGCGCGGACGTAGTGCCGCAGGGCCGGGCGGAGGGCGGGCCGCCATTGCAGGAACGCCAGCAGCAACAGCCACAGCCAGACCGCCCCCGCCGCCAGCAGCGTCCATTCGTTCAGCGTCAGCCGCCCAAGCCAGCGCTGCAGGCGGCCGGGCGTGAGCGTGGGGGGATGGACCTGGCTGCGCGCGAACTGGAGGTTGGCCCGCAGGTCGGGATCGCGCGGCGTCAACAGTTCCGCCTGGCGGTAGGCGGCCAGGGCCCGGCCAAGCTGGCCGGCCTTGAAGCAGGCGTTGCCGAGGTTGAAACACAGGGCGGCGGAAGTCCGGCCGGGCGGCGCCAGTTTCTGGTAGGCGGCGGCGGCTTCGGCAAAGCGGCCTTCCTCATACAGCTTGTTGGCGGCTTCAAAAGCGGCGGCGGGGGGATCGTCCGCGCGGGCGCCCGCGGCGAACAGGGCAAGCAGCAGCATGGCCAGCCCCGCCGGCGCGCCCAGGCAGTTGCGTCTCGGGATGCGGTTCACAGTTCCAGCTCCTGGAGATCGCGCAGGGCGGCCTCGATTTTGGGGATCATGGCCGTCAGTTCCTGGCTGGATTTAATCGGCGCATAGCGGGCGAAGTTGCAGGTCTGGAACAGCTCGCGCAGGGAGCCCAGCACCGCCTCCGGCACGCCGCGCGGGCGGAGATGCTCGTCAATGACCGCCTCCGTGATGGCCGAAGCCGGCAGGTCCAGCCGCTCGCCAAGCTGCTCCTGCAGCAGGCGCGCCAGCGTCGCAAAGAAGTCGTCGGAGCGGTTGCCCGCGGCGTGCCGGCGCAGTTCGGCGAGGCCCTGGCGGACGACCTGGGCCACCCGCCGGCGGCGGCGCAGGCGGGGATTGGCGGCCAGCGCCTCGGCGCGCCGCCGCCACAGCAACGCCGAAAGCCAGGCCAGCAGCGGGAGGGCTTGCCAGGCCAGGAACCGCGGCTGGAAAACCAGCGGCGCCGCCACCTGGGCCATCGCCCCGAGCCGCGGTTTGATATGCACAATGTCGGGCGCGGGCGGCGGGGCTTCCGCCGCGGGGTTGCGCGCGGAGGCCGCCGCCACCGCCACCGGCGCCGGCCCTCCGGGGCGGACGATCAGCGGGATGGGCGGCTGCGTCAGGGTGCGGTAGCGTTTTTGCTCCGGATCGAAAAAGCTGAACGCCAAGGCGGGCAGCGCCTTGAGCTCCGGGTTCTGCGGCACAACCACCTGCTCAAACGTCTTGACGCCTTGCAACCCGAGCGGATCGGTCGTCTCCACCTTGGCCGTGGGCGGATAGGTCTTGAAATCCTGCCAGGCGGTCTGCTCCGGCAGAGCCAGCGCGTCGAACGCCCCGCGGCCGGCGAGTTGGATTTTGACGGTGACCGGGTCGCCGACGGCCACGTTGGTGGGGCCGGCCGTGACGGTCATGGCAAAGCTGCCGACCGCGCCGTTGAACCCGGCGGGAACGCCCTCGGCCGGCAGCGGCAGGGCTTCGAGCGTCTCCGGCTCCGCGGACAAGGTCACGCGCCGCTCTTCGACCTGGAGGCGCTGAAACATGCCGAAGGGGTCGAACGGGTCCCGGCGGCGCTGGTTCGGCAAGGGAATCTGCAACGTGAGCGGCACCTCCATGGAGCTGATGGAGATGGGCCCGGAGCGGAGCGGTGAAAGCGAGGTGACGAGCGTCGCGATGCCATAGCCGGCGTTTCCAATTTGTCCCCGGCGGCGCTGGGCGTGGGCCGTCTTGATGAGGCTGACGCCCTCGACCTTCAGCGGGCAGCCGTTGAACTGGTCGAAGCTCTGCAGGATGTCTTCCCCGTTGGCGAGGCCCTCGCGAATGCAGACCTGGAGTTCGAGGGCGAGGATTTCCCCCACGTAAACCTCCTTGCGGGGCACAAAAAGGCGGAAGAACGCCAGTTGCTCCCCCGCGCCATCCACCGCCGAGGTGGGGGCTTTGACGGCGGTCAACTTCAGCGGCGGGGTGGTGAGCACCTGGCCGCCCACCTCGGCGGTGAGCGCCGGGATCACGAACTCCCCGGGCTGGGTGGGCGTCAGGATGATGTTTTTCAAGAAACTGGCCGAGTACTGGCCGTTGACGATGCTGATATTCCGGGAAGTGCCGGCGTCTGATATCTGCAGGTGCGGAATGTCGGACGGGAACGGGATGGACTTGGGATTGCCCCCCTCGAAGCGGAGCGTCAGGGTGGCGCTTTCACCCACGGTGACGTTTTCGCGGTCCAGCGTGGCCGTGAAGCTGGCCGCGCCCGCCAGCAACGGGGCCAGCCATGCCAGCCCCGCCAGCAACGCCACGCCCCGCCCAAGCTCTTGCCGGCTTCGGCGGCGCGAATTTGACTTGATCCACGATGATAACCTTCGCATTTCCAGCTCCGCTTAGTCTTGCCCGGCGGACGGGCGCGGCGCAAGTTTCCCTTGCCGGGCCGCTGGCCGCGTCGGATTGCGCCCCGCCAGGGGACGCTATATGGACAACGTCAACGGCGTTTTGTTCGGACAGAAATGAGGCCGGGCGCCTCCCCGGCCAGCATGTCCCCGCTGGCCGCCTATTTCGCCGCCGCCGCGGCGAGCAGCACCTTGACCAGGCCTTCGAGGGTGTGGGGGCGCGCTTCGCAGGCAGGCGCCACGCCCAGCGCCGCGAGCGCCCGGGCCGTCTCGGGGCCGATGACGGCCGCCTTGAGCTGCGGGAACTGGCGCTGCAGGGCGGGCAAATCGAACCGGGCATGGAAGTTTCGCACCGTTGATCCGCTCGTAAACACCACCCAATCCGCCCCGCGCTCCCGCAGGCTGGCCGCGGCGCCGGTCGCGTCTTCGGTTTCGGGCACCGTCTGGTAGCAGGCCACGTCATCCACGATGGCTCCCAACGCCGTGAGCGCCTCGGGCAAATCCCGGTTCGCCGCCTCGGCGCGCAGCAGGCAAATCTTCAGGTTCTCGACGCTTTCAAATTGGGAGAACGCCCGGGCCACCTCCACGCCCAGCGCCTCGTCGGGCACCAGGTCCACTTGCAGATGCAGTTCCCGGAGCTTGCTGGCGGTGCCCGGCCCCACCGCGGCCAGCCGCGCCCCGCCCAGGTCGCGCAGATCATGAAAGCGCCGGAAGAAGTATTCAAAAAAGCGGGTGACGCCGTTGGGGCTGGTGAACACCAGCCAATCATACGCGTTGAGCTCCAGCAGCGCGTCCACCAAGTCCTGGCGGCGGCTGGGCGCCTCGAACCGGAGCGTGGGAACCTCGAGCACCTCGGCCCCCAGTTCCCGCAACTGGCGCGCCAGCTCGCCCGCCTGCGCGCGCGCGCGGGTAATGGCAATGCGCTGGCCAAAAAGCGGCCGGCGCTCGAACCAGTTGAGCCTGGCGCGCAGTTGGACCACGCCGCCGATGACCAGCATCGCGGGCGGGCGGATTTCCTCCCGGGCCACCACTCCGGCGATGGTGGCCAGCGTGCCCTGCCAGGCGTGATGCCGCCCGCGGAGCGCCGGGCCCACCACCGCCACCGGCGTCTCCGGCGCCATCCCCTGCGCGGCCAGCAATTCCACCGTCGGGCCGATCCGCTCCGGCGCCAGCGCAATCACCCGGGTGCCCGGCGCCCGGGCCACCTGCGCCCAGTCAACCGCCGCCGGCGCTTCGGTCCCGGCCAAAAGCGTGATTTGCGAAGCCCACTGGCGATGCGCCAGCGGGAACCCGGCGCAGTTCGGCCCGGCCACCAGGGCGGAAACCCCCGGCACCACCTCGAAGGGAACCCGCGCCCCGGCCAGCCATTCCGCCTCCTCGCCGCCCCCGCCGAATAAGTACGGGTCGCCCCCGATCAGCCGGACCACCCGCTTGCCCGCGCGCGCCGAGGCCGCCAGCAGCCGGCCCACCTCTTCCGGGGACTGCGCCGCCGGGCTGCCTCCGCTCCCCGCGCCGATAAACTCCGCCGTCGGCGGGGCCAGCGCGAGCACCTCGGGGGAAACCCCCTCGCCCGCCACCACCACCTCGGCGCGCGCCAGCACTTCCGCCGCGCGCAGCGTGAGCATCCCCACCTCGCCCGGCCCGGCGCCCACCAGATAAACCATTCCTTTGGGTTTCATCGGGCGTTACTGTATGGGTTAAGCCGCCGTCCCGCAACGGAACACCGCCCCTCCTCCGCCCGCGCTCCCGCACCGGCCCCCGCCGGCCGGGACGCAGCTTGCCGGGGAAACCGGAGCCGTCTTGCGCCGCGGAGGCTCGCGGCCGGGCCGGGGAAAAGGGAGCGGCGCATCAAGGGAGAAGAAAGGATTGCTCCGCGGCGGCGCTTCCCGCCAAGATGAGCGGATAGAAAACCGTATGCGTCCCGCCAACGCCACTGGTTCCGATGCGCCGTTCGCCCCCCCGGGGCCGGATGCCGGCGCCCTGCGCCCGGTGCCCCGGCCGCGCACCGGCCCGTGGCAACTGGTGCGCGAGGTGCTGCGCGACGGCGGCCCGGGTTATCTTCAGTTCGCCATCACCAACCGGTGCAATGCCCGGTGCGAGTTTTGCGGGTTTGCGGTGGACCAGTTGGATCCGAAGCAGCGCCGCAGCGTGACCCTGGCCGAGGCGCGGGACGTGATTGACATCTGCGTCCGGAACCACATTGGCTACCTGTTGTTGGTCGGCGGCGAACCGCTGGCGCATCCGGATGTGCGCGCCATGACCCGCTACGCCGCCGAGCGCGGCATCCGCCCGATGATCTGCACCAACGGCTCCCTCTGGACCGACCGGAATATGCGGGAGCTGGCCGCCGACGGTTTATGCAGCGTCATCATGTCCATTGACGCGCCGGACGCGGCGCGGCATGAGCAGAGCCGCGGCCTGCCGGACGTGTGCCGCAAGATTCAGCGGGCGAACGAGGTGTTCGCCCGGCTCGGCGTCCAGACCACCGCCAGCATCATCGCCAGCCGGCTGATTGAGGATTATGACCGGCTGCCCGCCTTCCTGACCGCGCTGGGGTTCCGGAGCTGCACGTTCAGTTACCCGCTGCGCAGCCTGGGTTCGAGCTACCTGAGTTTCAGCGGTTCGCAGCTCGTCAACTATTCGCCGGCGGAGCTGATCGAGGTTTTCGAGCGCATCAAGCGCATGAAGCGCCGCACGGGTTTCCCGGTGGTCAATCCCCGGGAATCGCTCACCGAGATGCAGCGGCATTTGCGCGGCGAGCCGGAGAAGTTCGGCTGCCTGGGCGGCTACAAATACTTCTACCTGGACTGGCACCTGAACCTTTACCGCTGCCATTTCTGGGAAACCCCCATGTGCCGCATTTACGATTTCGATCGTTCGAAGCTGATCCGCGACAACTGCACGCGCTGCATGATTGACTGCTATCGCGACCCGAGCGTGCTGCAATTCATCGCCGTCAACGTCAGCGACGCGTGGAACCACCTCAAGCGGGGCCGGCTCCTGGCGGCGGCCAGAAATCTCTGCGACCCGCGCAACCTCACCTCGCTCCGCGCGGTGTGGGAACAGCGCCGCTGGATCCGCGAGGTCTAGCCGGGGCGTGGCCGCCCCGGGCGGCGGCTAGTCGCGCAGGTAAGCGCCGCGCGCCCGGAGTTCGTCCCGGAGGCGGGAGACGTTGAGGGCGGAAGGCGGGATGCGCTCCGCGACCGCCATTCCGGCGGCGCAGCCAACGGCCTGGCCGGTCGCCATGCAGGTGGACATGACCCGGATGGCGGCCATGGCTTCGTGCGTGGTCGAGATGCAGCGGCCGGCGACCAGCAGGTTTTCCACCTGCTGCGGCACCAGGCAGCGGTAGGGCAGGTCGTAGCAATCGCCGCACCATTCCAGCGTGCAGTCGTCGTCGCTGGGGTGGTGCAGGTCAACCGGGTAGCTGGCCACGGCGACGGCGTCGTCGAAGCGGCGGCATCCGAGGATATCCTCGCGGGTGAGCACATAGCGGCCCCGGATGCGCCGGGTTTCCCGGAGGCCGAGGAAGGGGGCGACCTTGGCGAGGCTCGCCTGCGCGAAGCCGGGCACGTATTGGACGAGGTAGCGCTGGATGTCGGCAATCTGGCGGCGGGCGGCAATCTCGCCGGTGGACAGGCTTTGCGGGTCGGTGCCGTCCACGCCCTTGACCCGGGTCATGTTCACCCAGACCTCTCCGGCGCGCAGGCCGGTGATCAGAATGGTCCGCTCGGTGGGCAGCGTCAGGCCGTCGGCCTGCGCCTGCTGGAGGCGCTGCCGCAGGCCCACCACGATGAACTGGCGGTTTCGGGCGAAGTACTCGGCGGGGATGATGTCGGCGCGGTAGGTTTGCGGGTCGTCGGCGAGGCTGCGGCGTAGCTTCTCGGTATCCACGCCGGCCAGGCAGAACATGAGCGTGGGCGGCTGCATGCCGCCGTGCGCGTCGCCTTTCTCGCACGGCACGCCGGCGCGGAAGGCCACATCGCCGTCGCCGGTGGCGTCAATGATGACCGGGGCCAGGATTGCCTCCCGGCCGGCTTTGCTTTCGGTGATGATGCCGCGCAGCCGGTGGCCGTCCATCACCGCGTCGGCGAACTGGCGGTAGAGCATGAGCTGGACGCCGCGTTCCAGCAGCATTTCCATCGCGACGGACTTCACCGTCTCCGGCTCGACCAGGGTCAGGCTCACATGGAGGGGGCAGGGCTGGTGTTCACTGGCGGCGCCCTGGGCGCGCAGCCGGTCAATGAGCTGCTGGGGCAGGCCGGTGATGATGGGCCGGCCTTTCTGGCTGAGGAAGCCGAGGATGGGCAGGCCCAGGGCGAGGTTGCCGCCGACGAAGCTGCGGCCCTCGACCAGTGCCACTTGCCGGCCCTGCTCCGCAGCGGCCAGGGCGGCCATGATGCCGGCGGGGCCGCCGCCCACCACCAATACTTCCACCGCGGCGCTCACGGGCACGTTCCGGGCGGGTTCCTGAATAGATCCAAGCGCTGGGTTGTTCATAAAGTTGTCGGCCGCACGCGCCTACATGGCGACGACGGCGGAAATGAAATAATGGTCGCTCGGGTAATGGCCGTTGCGGCCGTCCCGAATGATCTCGGCAGCCAGCGTCTTGACCGGCCCGCGGCACCAGATGAAGTCAATTTTCCCGGAGAGTTTCCGGGCCAGCTTATGCGTGGCAAACCCGGGCCCCTGAAACCCGTGAAAGGTGAAGCCGGGATCCTTCGGCCCGTGCACGGCGGCGTAGGTATCCGCCCAGCCCGCCGCGCGAATCCGCTCCGCCGGGGGGCTGCCGGCGGGGCAGTTGAAATCGCCTGTGAGCAATTGGGGCAGCGTCGCCGGGAACACCGCCGCCGCCTGCACGATCAACTCCGCCTGCTTTTCGCGGGCGACCGCGCCGAGGTGGTCCAGGTGGGTATTCCATACGCGCAGTTCCCGGTCCGTGGCACGCTCGCGCAGGTGAACCCAGTTCACCAGCCGCGAATAGGCCGTGTCCCAGGACTTTGAGCCGGCCACGTGCGGCTGTTCCGAAAGCCAGAAACCGCCCGCCGAAAGCAGTTCGTAGCGGGCGCGCGCGAAGAAGAGGGTATTCATCGGATGCGGCACCGGCCCGGGGTCGAACAGGCCGAAGGAGTCGAACTCGGGCAGCCGGAGTTTCAGGTATTTCCAGTTGTTCTGCTGGCATTCCTGCAGGCAGATCAAGTCGGGCCGCTGCGCGCGGATCACGTCGGCGCAAAACTCCCGGCGCTCCGCCCAGCTATCTCCCGTCCGGGCATCCCCGGCCAGGTCTCCGCGCACGTTGCAGGACAGGATCTTGTGCGTGCCGCCGGGCGCGGCGGCGGCGGGGGCGGGGGCGGATTCGGCGGCGGCCAGCGTGGCGCGGCCCATGCCGGGCAGCGCGGCGGCCAGCCCGAGGCAGCGGAGGAATTGTCGTCGGTGCATGGGGATGGGGGATTAAGCGTCGAGGGTGAATTTAACGGCCAGAAAGTAGTGGTCGCTCGGGTAGCGGCCGTCGCGCCCGTCGCGAATGATCTTCCAGGCCCGGGTGGTGACCGGGCCGTGCGTGAGAATATGGTCTATGGGGCCCCGCTTGCGGGCGCCGGGGGTTTTGGGGACATATTTCGGGCCGAGAAATTCATGCGTAGTGTTGCCCTCCTCCGGCGGCCCCGGCGCGGCGGTGCGGGTGTTGCTCCAGCCCGCGTCAAGCGCGAGCTGGAGGACGGCGTTGGCGGCGCCCGCGTTCAGATCGCCGGCCAGAAGCTGCGGGAAATCCGGCGCGTAGAGCGCGGCCTCGGCCAGGATCATTTTCATCTGCGCCTCGCGGGCGGGCTGGCTTTTGTGGTCGAGGTGCGTATTGAGCACGCGGAACGACCGGCCCGAGGCGCGCTCGCGCAGGCGCACCCAGTTGACATGCCGGGCGCGGGCGGATTCCCACGACAGCGAGCCGGGCAGGTGAGGGGTTTCCGAAAGCCAGAAACCGCCCGCGGTGACCAGCTCATACCGTTCCCGCGCGTAGAAGATGGGATTCTTGGCAATGCCCTGGTAGCCTTCCTTCCGGGCGTCCATCTCCGGCCCCTCGAAACCGAAGCCGGCAAACTCGGGCAGGCCGCGCGTCAAATCGTCCATCTGCTCGCGCAGGACTTCCTGGCAGCAAATCAGGTCGGGCTGTTGGGCGCGTATGACCTCCAGGCACAGCTCGCGCCGCGCTTTCCAGCCGTTGCCCGTGGCCTCATCCTCGGGCAGCGCCACGCGGATATTGCAGGAGAGCAGGGTGTGCGCCGCCGCGCGGGCCGACGCCGCCAGGGCCGCGCGCCCCAGCCAGGGCAGCGTGGCGCCCAGCCCAAGGTTCCGGATAAAGGTTCGACGATTCATACGCGCGCTCCCATTAGAACACAGAACGCCCCGGTTGTATAGCCTGCCGGCGCGCGATTCGTTGCCGCCCGGGAAGCGCGGGTGGGGCGGCGGGCCGCCGGCAACCCGGGGCCGGGCTCCGCGCAGGGATGGGCACCAGGGTTCATCGGCCCGGGCCCGGGGTGGCGCGGCGCTTCGGCTGCTCGCGCCGCACCATCGTCCACAACACCAGCGCCGCCAGCGGGTGCAACAGGGCCATGATGATGAACATATTGGCCGCGCCGAGCGTGCCCATGACCTGCCCGACAAAATAATTGAACAGCATGGCCCCGGCGGCGCCGAAGCCGGCGGCGATGCCCAGCACGCTGCCGATGTTGTCGGTGGGGAAGGCTTCCGCGATCACCACGCTGAGTGAATACAGCCAGCTCAGGCAGACGGCGCTGGCGATGCTGAAGATGGCGAGGGTCGCGGCGGCATTGGGCAGATGCGGCGTGAGCGCGCAGACCGGCCCCAGGGCGGCCATGCTCGTGAGCATGAGCTTGCGCGCGCGCACCGGCGGCAGGCCGCGCTTCACCATCCAGTCCGACCAGGCCGCGCTGCCCACGCCGCCGAGGCCCCCCGCCAGAAAGGGAATCCAGCCCACCTGGCCGGTCTGCGCCAGCGTCAGGCCGGACTGCTCCTGCAGGTAGCCCGGCAGCCAGAACAGGCAGAAATACCAGACCGGGTCGCTGATAAAGCGGATCAGCACGATGCCCCACAGGCTGCGCGTGCGCCACAGTTGCGGCCAGGCGAACTTCTCCGCCGGGCCGGGCTCCGCCGCGTCGGCGACCGGGTTCATCATTTCGGCGGGAGGGTCGCGGTAGAGCAGCCGCCACAACCCCGCCAGCCCCAGCCCGATGGCGCCCGGGATAATAAAGGCCGCCTGCCAGCTCCACTTCAAGGCCAGCCAGGCCACCAGCGGCGGCGCGGCAATCGCCCCGATGGAACTGCCCGCCACACACAGGCTGTTGGCGGTGGCCCGCAAGCTGCCGGGGAACCAGAGGGTCACGGCGCGCAGTTGGGCGGGAAACGCAACCGGCTCCGCCAGCCCCAGCATCCCGCGGCAAAAGGCCAGTTGCCCAAAGGTCCGCGTCAGCCCCGTCCCCAGGCACGCGCTGGACCACGCCAGCAGGCCGGCCAGCATCATGCTCCCCGCCCCCCACCGGTCCACCAGCCAGCCGGCCAGCGGATACATGCCCGCGTAGCAGACGGTGAATATATTGGTCAGCAGCGCATACCCGGCATCGTCCAGGTGGAACTGCGCTTTAATCGTGGGCTTGAGGATCGCAATGATCTGGCGGTCAAAGTAATTGAGCACAATCCCGCCAAAAATAAGCACGAGAATAATCCAGCGCCGCCGGCGTGGGGAAAGCAATCCCTCCTTCATGGCCTTCGGGGAAACGGCTCCTCCGACGACGCCGCACGCCGGGCGCGCGCCCGGCTCGCCGCCGGAAGACACCCCGCAAATCCCAACGCCATCGCGCCCGCGCACATCGCGGCGGAAGTTAACCCCAAATCCCGCCGCGGCACAACCCTAACATCCGGCCCGCGCCCGCGCCCGCGTTTCCGGCCGGGGCGGAAATCCCGGGCGCCCGACTACGGCAGTTGCGCGCGGTAGAACGCGCGGCTGGCGGGGGCGGCTGAATCCGTAAAGACGGTCGTGCCGGTATTATTGGTCACGAAACCCAGCGAATCCCAATGATTCCAATCGGTTGACCGCCAGATTTCCAGCAGGGCGCCGGGAGGGCCGTCAATCGTGAACCGGAATTGATTCCCGCCCAGCCAGGCCGGCGCGCGGAGCACCACCTCGCCGGGGCTCAGGTTTTGCGGCTCATACTCCACGAAAGCGCCCCGGCCCTGCAAAAGGCCAATGATGGTCATGGCCGCCGAACCGGGGTTGGTATTCAGCCAATTGTAGCGCAGGTCCACATAGTCCAGGTTGGTCAGGCCCGCGAAGGCCGCGAGATTTTGCACCTGGTTGTTCCAGAGGCTGACCCAGCGCAGGTGCGGCAGCGTGGCCAGCGGCGAAAGGTCGGTCAGTTGGTTATCGGCCAGGCCCAGGTTATTGAGGTTGGTATGGCCGGCCAGGGCACTGAGGTCGCTCAGCCCGGTGTTGTTGAGGTAAAGGTGGCTCAGGTTGGTCCGGGCGACGATGCTGGCCAGATCCGCCAGCGGATTGCCGGAGAGATTCAGGCCGATCAGCCGATCCAGGCTTGGGTACGCCGGCAGCGCGCTGATGCCGTTATCTTCGAGGCCCAGCCACTGCAGGCGGGTCAGGGGAGCCAGGAAGCTCAGGTTATGGGCCAGCCCCAGTCCCCGAACGCTAAGTTCGGTCAGGTTGGTGAGGGTGGCGACCGGCGCGAGGTTGGTGGCCAGCGTCGCGCCGATGCCGAGCTGGGTGAGGTGGGTCAAGCCGATAAGCGGCGTGAGATCGGAGACGGGATTCTCGCTGACTTCCAGGCGCTCGAGGCCAGGGAGGTTGCCGACAAAGCTCAAATCAGTGAGCTGGTTGGCGCCCACGTTCAGGCGCACGAGTTGTGGAACGGCGGCCAGCGGTGTGAGGTCCGACACCGCGTTGTTCCAAAGGTTGAGTTCGACCAATTGGGGCATATAGCCCACGAAGGCGAGGTTGGTGAGGCCGACGGAATCAAGCCAGAGGTACTGAATCTCGGTCAGGTGATCGAGGACGGTGAAGTCGGCCAGGCCGGGGTTGTTGCCGAGATTGAGCCACTGCAACCCGGTTTGGCTCAGCAAGGGAGCAAGGTCGGTGAACCTGCCGCCCCAGACATGCAGTTCCGTCAACGGCGGCAGGGCGGCCACAAAGGCGAGATCGCGGACGCCGCAGTTGTTCAAGTTGAGACGGGTCAGCCGGGGCAACTGGAGCAGCGGCGCGAGGTCCGTGAGGCCGGGATTGCTGTCCAGGTTGAGCATGTCCAGGTTGGCGAGGGACTCGATGCCCGAAAGGTTGGTGATGCCGCGGTTCCAGGCATTCAGCCAGGTCAGGGGCGCGACATCCGCGGGCACCAGCGGCCGGGTGGGGATGCCCAGATGGTCGCGCACCACCGGTTCCAGGCGCGGATCCGCGAACGCCACCTGGGTGATGACGCGCAGCGTGACGGTGCGGCTGTTGGTGACGCCGTATTCATCCCAGATGCGGACGCGATAGCTGGCGGTGTCGCTGGCCTGCACGTTGTCAAGGTAGAGCGTATCGTCGCGGGTGCCACCGATGCGTTCGGTGTCGCAGAGGTTCGCGCCGTTCTTTAACCACCAATAGTTTGGACTGCCGCTGGCCTCCACATGGAAGCTGACGTTATCCCCCAGGTACGCGACCACGCTTGCGGGCTGGCTGGTGATGAGCGGAGGGGCCGGCGCGTCGTATTGGGGATCATAGTCCACCGTGACGCCGCGCGCTTGCAGATTGGTGATCACGTTCCACGCGGCGGAGTTGGCATCGGTATCGAGGCGGTTCAAGCTCAGGTTGACACTGCCCAGCGCCGGCAAATCCAGCAGCGGGTCAATATTCGTGAGCTGGTTGCCGGCGACGTCGAGCGATATCAGGTCGGTCAGCGCGTGCAACGGCGACAGGTCTTCCAGAAAATTCTCGCCGGCCCAAAGGAGGTTCAGCGTGGGGAGATTCGCGACCCAGTCGAGGGTGTCCCGCCCGGCGTCGTTTATCGCCAGCTCATTCAGGGAGGACAGGTACGTCAGCGCCGCAAAGTCATCAAGGTACGGGTTGCCGGAAAGGTCGAGGGAGGTCAGGTAGGCGGCGGCTTCCAGGCCGGCCAGATTGGTGATGCCGCGATAGCCGGCGCTGAGGACGGATAACCCGGCCAAGTCCGCGGGGGTCAGCGGCTGCACCGGAATCCCCAGTTCATCGCGCACCGCCTGCTCCAGGTTCGGGTCGGCGAAGGCCACGTTGGTGACGACCCGCAACTCGGCGGCCGCACTGTAAGTCTCAACCCAGTCACGCCAGATGCGCACGCGATAATGGCCCGCCTCGGCGGCAGTGACCGCGTACAGGATTAGTTGGTCACTATCCACGCCGTCATAGCGCGCGTCGTTCTCCAGGTCCACGCCGTCCTTCTGCCAGCGGAATTCCGGCCAGCCGCCGTTGTTTTCCAGCAGGACGGTGAAGGTGACGGGGTCGCCCGCGAAGGCGGAGCGGTTGGCGGGCTGCCGCAGGATGCGCGGGGAAGCCGGCGCCACCTGCTGCGCGTTATATTCCACATAAACGCCGTGATCCTGGAGCTCGGTAATAACGCTCCACGCGGCGCTGGCGGGGTTGAGGTCGAGATAATTCGCGCTCAAGTTCACGTAGTCGAGCGTCGGCAAGTTGCGCAGCGGACCGATGTGCTGCAGGCGGTTGGCTGCGAGTCCCAGCCAACTGAGGCTGGGGTAGTTGGTGAGGGGCGAGAGGTCGGTGAGATAGTTTTCGGAGAGATCCAGGCCCCTCAGCCCGGCCAGGCCGGCAAGGAAATCAATCTGCTGGAGATCGGAAAAATACATGTGGCCCAGGTAGAGCGTCTCCAGGTTGGTCACCGCGCCAAGCACGGAGAGGTTGGTGATGGTATGGTTGTCGTAAAATAACAGAACCCGGAGGTGCGGGCAGTGGGTGAGCGGGGACAAATCCTCGAAGGGATTTCGTTGCAAGTGCAGGTCCCAGACCCCGGGCAGGCGGGTGACCGGCGTCAGATCGGTGATCTGGTTGCCTGCCATCATAAAGGTCCGCAGGTTGGAGAGCACCGACAGATCCGGAAGTTGGGCCAGGCCATTCTCTCCCACATTCAACCACTCCAACCGCGCCAGGTTCGTAAGGGGCGACATGTCCGCCAGACTGGTGTAGGCCAGATCCAGCCCGGTAAGGTTGGTCAGCCCGGACAGGAACGGCACCTGGATCAGATTATTCCCGCACAACGTCAATTCCCGCAAACAGGTGAGCGTCGTCAGCACGGCGGGATTGGTCACGCCATTCCAGTTGAGATTGAGATAAAGCAGGTTCGTCTGGCTGGCCAGCGGGGAAAGGTCTGAAACCTGGTTGTTATTCAGGCTGAGCCGCTCCAGCTTTCGGAGCGGGACAACAAAGGAAAGATTGCTCACGTTATTAAAGTCGAGAACC
Source organism: Verrucomicrobiota bacterium (assembly GCA_012517205.1). Taxonomy (GTDB): domain Bacteria; phylum Verrucomicrobiota; class Verrucomicrobiia; order Limisphaerales; family UBA8199; genus UBA8199. The sequence continues at coordinate 10,880 of JAAYVL010000078.1, read as the reverse complement.
AGTTCAACGAGATTGGTCAGGGCGGAAAGCGCGGCGGGGTTGGTGACCGCATTATAATTCAGGTAAAGCCGTTGCAAATCGGTCAAGCCGGCCAGCGGAGAGATGTCCTTGATCCCGTTGTTGGGCAGGTTCAGCTCCCGCAGCTTTTTAAGCGCGGCCACAAAGCTGATGTCCGGGTTGTCATTGGCGCTAATGGACAGCAGGAGCAGGTTGGTCAGGCTGGCCAGGGCGGTGTGGCTCGTAATCGGGTTCCATCCCAACTCCAACCGCCAAAGATTGCGCGCCGTCTCCAGCCCGGCAAGGTCCTCAATGCCCCGGCCACTCGCCACCACCAGATTGGTCAGCGTTAACATATCCGCGACGGTGATCGTGCCGGACGGTTTGGGAATCGCCGCACGGACGACCGCTTCGAGCCCGGCATCCGGGAAGGTGACGGGTTGGCCGCGAACGGCGTGCAGGCCTGTCAAAATGATTAGAATCAACCAAAGATAACAATGCTTTTTCATGGCGGGAAGGGGGTTGGCGTGCGGAACAATATTCGACTTTAGCGGCGTCGCAATTAACCTTCTAACGGAGTTGACTCCCTTATGCCGATAATGTTTATCGCGTGCTTAATCTACTCTGCTCCCAACTGGGAATAAGCTTACATCATTCCCGCCGTAATGTCAAATCAGGATTTCTGCCACTTTGGGCGCCCGTGGCAACCCGGTGCCGCCGCCGCCTCCAACCGCGTCAGCATCAACCTGCCTCCGAAACCGGGCCGCCGCCGCCCCTTTTTTTAACGGTGCGCTTCCCAATGAAACCGCCACTACCCCCTCTCCACCCTGGGCCATCCAATTAAAGGATACGCCTCCAAATATCCGATTGGGCCGTCATTTTGCCTTTCGGATCACCGGCATTACCGTCATTGCGCAACCGTCGCCAGTCCAAGCCCATTCCTGGCCATCCCAAAGCCATGCCCGCAGGGAGCGCGCGGCTGATGAGCGGGGGAAATGCCGGGGGTGGGCCGGGCGGACGCCGGGCGGAGTCAGGGCTTCCGCCGCGGCGACAACAGGCGCGCGAGGAGCAGGGCCATTTCCATGGATTGCTCGTAATTGAGGCGCGGGTCCAGGGCCGTGCGGTAGTCGCGGGTCAGGTCGGCCTCGGTCACGCCGCTGGCGCCGCCGAGACATTCCGTCACGTTGTCCCCGGTCAGCTCGAAATGCACTCCGCCCAGGTGCGCGCCGCAATCCTGGAGGATGCGGCAGGCGGCTTCCAGCTCTTGCAGGATCTTCTCGAAGCGGCGGGTCTTGATGCCGCTTCGGGTCGTCTCGGTGTTGCCGTGCATGGGGTCGCAACACCAGAGCACGCAGCGGCCGGCGCGGTTGATGGCCGTCACCAGCGGCGGCAGGCAACGCTCGATGCGGTCCACTCCGAACCGGTGGATCAAGGTAAGGCGGCCCGGCTCGTTTTGCGGGTTGAGCACCCCGGCCAGGGCGACGAGCTGCTCGGGCGTAATGCTGGGGCCGATTTTGAGGCCGATGGGGTTGGCGATGCCGCGGAAATACTCGATATGCGCGCCCTCCAGCGCGCGCGTCCGGTCGCCAATCCAGGGAAAATGCGTGGACAGGTTGTACCAGCCGGTGCGATGCGGCACCTGCCGGGTCTGGGCCTGTTCGTACGCGAGGTGCAGGCCCTCGTGGCTGGTGAAAAAATCCACGCGGTTGATGTCCGCCAGCACGCCCCCGGTGAGCGTTTCCATGAAGCGCAGCGATTCGCCAATGGTCTCGACCATGCGCGTGTATTCGGCGGCGTGCGCGGAACCGGCCACAAAGCCCAGGTCCCAGTATTCGGGATGGCGCAGGTCGGCAAACCCGCCCTCGATCAGCGAGCGAATGAAGTTAATGGTCAGGGCGGAGCGTTCGTAGGCGCGGAGCAGCAGCTCGGGGTCGGGCCGCCGGTCTTCCGCGGTGAACCCGGCGTGGTTGATCATGTCGCCGCGGTAGCTGGGCAGGCTGATGCCGTCGTGGGTTTCGGTGTTGACCGAGCGGGGTTTGGCGTATTGGCCGGCAAAGCGGCCCAGCCGGATGATGCGCTTTTTGCTGCCCTGGACGAGCACAAGGCTCATCTGGAGGAGAATCTTGAGTTTGCTGGCGATGGCGCCGGACTCGCAGTCGGCGAAACTTTCCGAGCAATCGCCGCCCTGAAGCAGGAAACGCTCGCCGCGGGTGGCGTCGGCCAACTGGCGTTTGAGGTTTTCGATTTCCCAACTGGTGACCAGGGGCGGCAAACGGCTCAACTGGGCCAGCACGCGGCGCAGGGCCGCCGGATCCGGGTAGTCCGGCTGCTGGGCGGCGGGCCGGCTCTGCCACGAGGACGGCGACCACTCGCCGCCGGGCAAGGCCGTTTGGACGGTAGTTGACATATTTCTGTGCCGGTTAATTTCGGATATTCAGGCCGGAATGTAAAGCCGGCCAACGCGCAAACCGCCCGCCGCCCGCCGCGCCGCGCGGCCCGGGCCCCCGCCGGCAAGCCCGGGCCGCCGCGGGCAAGGGTTGTCAGCCGGGCCGGCCGGGTGGTATCTTGCGGATGGCATGAAACGATTACCCCGCCTGGCAAAGACGGTGATTGGCCTGTTGGTTGCCGGCCTGCTAATCATCCTTATGTTTCGCTGGCTCGAACGCAGCCTGGTTTACCACCCCGACCGGGTCCTGACCGCCACCGGCGCCGAACTGCACCGGCCCTTCGAGGATGTCCGTTTTCGCACGCGCGACGGGCTGGAGCTGAACGGCTGGTTCTACCCGGCGGACCCCCAGTCCGAGCGCGCCCACCTGGTCGTGTTATACTGCCACGGCAACGCGGGCAACATCGGCAACCGGCTCGAAGCCTACGAAGCGCTGCTGACGGCCGGCGTGGGGGTGTTCGCGTTCGACTATCGCGGCTACGGCCGCAGCCAGGGCCGGCCCTCCGAAGAGGGGACGTACCGGGACGCCCAGGCCGCCTGCGAATGGCTGGCGCAGCGGGGCTTCGCGCGCTCCCGCATCATTGCCTACGGCTACTCGCTGGGCGGCGGCGTGGCGGCGGAGCTGGCCGTGCGCGAGCCGGTGGGCGGACTGGTGCTGCAAAGCACGTTCACCAGCATCCCGGCCATCGGCGCCGAGCTGTATCCCTGGCTGCCGGCGCGCTGGATCAACACCATTCGCTATGACACGCGCGCCAAACTGCCCGGCCTGCGCCTGCCGGTGCTGATCATGCACAGCCCCCACGATGACTTGATCGGGTTCCACCACGCCCAAACCAATTTTGCCGCCGCCAATGAGCCCAAACTCTTCCAGGAAATCAGCGGCGACCACAACAGCCCGCTGGCCAACCGGGCGCAATACCTCGCGGGCCTGGAAAACTTCCTGCGCCAGTTCGAAGCCCCCGCGCCCGCGCGCTGACCGGGAACCCGGGCGCGCCGGAGCGCCGCAAAAGATCGCTTGCCTCCCGGGGCCAAAACCGGCCAACTATGCTATGTTAAACACCGCATGAAAGCGCATCACTTATCCGCTTTGGGCCGCCGCACCGAAGACCCGCCCATCTCCTGGCTGCTGGCCATGGCGCTGGGCCGGCCGCAACTGGTTTCCCTGGCCGCCGGGTTCACCGACAACAAATCCCTGCCGCGGGAGAAAGTGCGCCGGCTGATGCGCGAAATCCTCAGCTCGCCCCAAACCGGCCAGACCGCCCTGCAATACGGCACCACGGCGGGCGACCCGGCCCTGCGGCAGCTCACCAGCCAGCATCTGTGCCGGCAGGACGAACAGCCCGCCTCGCGCCCCGCCTATTCCCCGGAGCGGATGATCATCACCAACGGCTCGCAGCAGCTCCTCTATATGCTCACCGAGGCGCTGTGCGACGCCGGCGACCTGGTGCTGGTGGAAGACCCCAGCTACTTCGTTTACCTGAGCATCCTGCAAAGCCACGGGATCCAGGCGCGCGGCATCCGCATGGAAGCGGACGGGGTGGACCTGGACCACCTGGAGGGCGTTCTGCGCGACCTGCAACGCCGCGGCGAACTGCGGCGGCTGAAGCTCCTGTACCTCGTCAGCTACTACCAGAACCCGACCGGGCGCACCACCCGCTACGCGAAAAAAGCGGCGGCGCTCCAGTTGCTGCGGCGCTTCGAGCGGGCCGCCGGCCACCCCCTCTACCTGCTCGAAGACGCGGCCTACCGCGAGCTGCGGTTCGGCGGCGAGGACATCAAGTCCGCGCTCACCCTCAACGGCGCCCGCGACCGCGTCATCTACACCGGCACGTACAGCAAGCCGTTCTCGTCCGGCGCCCGCCTGGGCTTTGGCCTCCTGCCCGAGCCGCTCCTGAGCGCCGTGCTCCGCATCAAGGGCAACCACGACTTCGGCTCCGCCAACCTGCTGCAGCAACTGCTCGCCCGCACCCTGTCCTCCGGCCTTTACCTGAAGCACCTGGACGGCCTGCGCCAGCGCTACGCCTACAAGGCGCGCCTGATGCGCGAAGCCATCGAACGGCATTTCCCCGCCGAGGTGCAATGGCAGGAACCGGCGGGCGGACTGTATTTCTGGGCGCAGTTGCCCGGCCGCCGCGCCACGGGCATGAACTCCGCGGTGTTCCGCGCCGCCCTGAAGAACAACGTGCTCTACGTGCCGGGCGAACTTTGCTACGCCGACGACCCCTCCCGCCGCAAACCCAATCACGAAATGCGGCTCAGCTTCGGCGGCGCCACCGAGGACAGCGTGCGCCAGGGCATCGCGCGCCTCGGCGCGGTGCTCCGCAACCGCCCGCGCGGGCGGTGACGGCCCGCGCCGCGCGCCCGCCGCGCGCGCCTAGCCCGGAGGCCAGCCCAGCGGGCGGCCGCCCAGGAGATGGCAGTGCAGGTGCGGGACCGCCTCGCCGGCGTCGGGGCCGTTGTTGAACACCAGCCGAAACCCGGACCGGGCCAGCCCCAGGCGGCCGGCCACCTCGGCGGCTTTCAAGAGCAGCCACCCCAGCACGGGCTGATCTTCAGGCGTGGCCGCCGCGATCCGGGGAATCGGTTTCCGGGGAACGATCAGGACATGCACCGGGGCCTGCGGGTGAATATCCTGAAACGCCACCACCTGGTCGTCCTCATACAGGATCGTGCCGGGAAGCTCGCGCGCGATGATCTTCTCGAACAGCGTCTGGCTCATGCAGGCCCGCCCGGCTTACTCGACCCGCAACACCAGCTCCATCGGCTCCGGCTCGGCGCGGAGACATTCGCGCAGGTAGGCCACAATCTCCCCCTCCAGCGCCTGGCAGCGCCGGCTCCAGCGCCGCGCGCCCGCCAAATGCTTGACGCACGCCCGCAGCCCGCTAAACCGCAGCCACCGCGGCCCCGCGCCCAGGCACCGCCGCAACTCCGCCCGCAGGCGGGGAAAGAATATCAACTCCCGCCCCGGCCCGGATTCGCGGGCCAGCCGGCACAAATCCGCCCCCAACTCTGGCGCCGCGGCCACCGGCGCCGCGGCGGCCCCGGCCGCGGTCGTAAAGCCCCGCAGCACTTTCTCCATCGCCCCGGCGAACTCGGCGGCGGCGACGCTTTGGCGTCCCAGCTCGTGCTTGAAATAATGAAAAACCGCCCGGGTGACCTGGTGGATGAACTCGGCGTCGAACAACCCGTCCGCGCTGCACGCCAGCTCCACGTCCACCATGTCGGCGGAGCAGGGAACGCGCTCGCCGTTGTCCAGCTCCAAAAACAGCCAATCCGAGCCGGGCGCAATCACGGCCGGGCCTCCAGCTTCTTCACTTCCTGCACAAAATCCGTCGCCTCCTGGAAGCGGCGATAGACGCTGGCAAACCGCACATACGCCACATCATCAATCGTGCGCAGCCCGGCCATGACCAGTTTCCCGATGACCTCGGACGGGACTTCGCGCTCATATTTGTCGGTGATCTCATTGACAATCTTTTCGACCAGGTCTTCGATCACCTTCGGGCTGATGGGGCGCTTCTGGCAGGCTTTCTTGAGGCCGGACAGCAATTTCTCCTTGGAAAACTCCTCCCGCCGCTTGTCGTGCTTGATCACCATCAACCCGGCCTGCTCGATTTCCTCGTAGGTCGTAAATCGAAAACCGCACGCAACGCACTCCCGCCGGCGGCGAATCGTGGCACCCTCCCGCGAGGCGCGGGAGTCAATCACTTTATCATCCTGGCAACCGCATTTAGGGCATCGCATACAGGCGCAACCACAGCTAATTGTGGCACCCATTTTTAACACCCCAAGTATTGGGGCGTCAAGCCCCACAATGCACTTTTTTCCGCCACTGATTCCGGGACGGGAAAAACCGCTCCGCGGAGGAACGGCATCCCCGCGCCCCCTCGCGCGGCGCGCGGGGGCTGGTTCCTTCGGGGGATGAACGCCCGCGGCTTAGAAGACCTGGGGGACGCCCTCGACGAGCATGCGCACCTTATGCGTAAGCCCCTGCTCCACGGCCAACTGCTGCAGCCAGCGGGGGGGCGCGTCCATATCTTCAAACGACAGCCGGAACGTGCCGTAGTGCATCGGGATGAGCCAGCGCGCGCGCAGATCCCGAAAGGCCTTAATGGCTTCATCGGGGCCCATATGCAGGTTGCGAAACGACTCGGGATGATACGCGCCAATGGGCAGCAGGGCGATTTCCGGCCGGCAGCTCTTTTTGATTTCTTTGAAGCCCTCGAAGTAGGCGCTGTCCCCCGCGTGATAGATGCGCCGCCCCTGGTGCTCCAGCACAAACCCGCCATACCCGCGCCGCTGGTCGCGCAGCACGCGCGCGCCCCAGTGTTTGGAGGGAGTCAGCGTCACCTTCCAATCGCGATGGCAAAAAGTTTCCCACCACTCCAGCTCCACCACGCGCCCGAAGCCGAGGTTCTGCGCCAGGTCGCCAACCCCCCACGGCATGACGCCGATCTTCGGATGCGGCAGCCGGCGGAGCGTGGGTTTGTGGAAGTGATCGAAATGCGCGTGGGTCAGCAGCACGAGGTCAATGGGCGGCAGGTGTTCGAGGCTGAGGCCGGACCGTTTGACGCGCTTGAGCAGGAACAGCCAGTTGGCGAAGTTGGGGTCAATCAGCACGTTCAGGTTGGTGAACTGCAGGAGAAAGGAGGCGTGCCCGATCCAGGTGATGGCGACCTGCCCGCGGTTCAGCTTGGGAAAGACCGGCTGCCGGGTCTGCCCCGTCCGCGGGGTCAGCAGCGCCTTCCAGACCAGCTCGCGAAAGAAGGTGCGCGGATTAAAATGCCGGGCCGGCGTAAATTCCTTGAACGAGCGCGGGAGCCGCTCGCGGCTCACCGGCGGCCGATAAGGAGAACGTTTCTTCATAGCTTGTCGTGCATCCTAGCTTTGCCCCGGGTTGAATAAAAATCAAATCCGCCCGTCTTATGGGTACTCGGTGAAACCTGAACTGAAAGGTAACCAATGAAAAAAGTAATCCTGATCATGACAACCCTGGCCCTGGGGGGAATGAGTGCGCAGACGGCGCTGGCGGGCGGCCGCCATTGTGGCGGCGGCGGCTGGGGCACGGCCGCGGCGGTGATCGGCGGCGTGACGGCGGGACTGATTGTCAGCCACGCCCTGGCTTCGCCGCCGCCCTGCTATGTGGCGCCCGCGCCGGTTTATTATCCGCCGCCGCCGCCGCCGCCGGTGGTGGTTTGTCCGCCCCCGGCGCCGGTCGTCTATGCGCCCGCGCCGGCGGTCGTGGTCTATCGGCCTCCCGTGTGCGTCGCGCCTCCCGCCGTCCGCGTAAGCTTCGGCTACGGCTGGCACCGGCACGGCTGCCGGTAAAACCGCCGCCGAAGGCCCTCACGCCCCGGCGGCCGCCCTCGCGGAGACGGGAATCCCTCCCGCCCGCGGGCCGGTGGCCGCCGGGGTTTTGGGGTACTGCAAAAACGCCGGCGCCGCGGGACGAAGCGGCGCCGGGCGGCGGAACCGATGCGGTTTATTGGCGGAAAGTCACGGCGTCAGACCAGGTCCCCATCCCCTCCGGACCCCAGCCCCGAATCCACCATTGATACGTCCCCGGGCTGTGTCCCGGCACGTCCACGGCGAACTTGCCCGTCGCCGGATCCAGCACCGAATGGGCGGCGTCATACCACTGGTCATGAAATACGCTGCCGTCGCGGTTGATATACAACTGATACCGCGTGGCCGCGGCATCCACCTGCCACTGGTAGCGCTGCGTCGCGCTGTCGCCGGCAGTGCCCCGCGGCGTGAGCGCCACAATGGCGGCCGGCACGATGTAGGGGCTGGTGAAGCTCGCCGTCTCCGAGCTGGCGCCGCTGCCGGAGGCATCCCAGGCCTGCACCATCCAGGTGTAGGACCCGCCCGTCAGGTTGAAGGAGGGCACCCAGTTGGTCTTTCCCTCCACCCGGACATCGTAGTAGTTGGTGCCGCTGCGGCTCAGGTAAAGATGGTAGGCGGCCGCCGGGGGCGAGGCGGCCACCCAGGAAAACTCCGGCCGCCGTTCCTGCAGCACGGCGTTGTTGGTGGGCGTCAGCAGGGTCAGCGGCTTGGACGCGCCGTCCACGCTAAAGCTCCCCGGGCGGGACCAGGGGCCAAACCCGTCGGGATTCCAGCCCCGGACATACCAATAATACGACCCCGCCGCATGGCCGGGCACCTCCACGCTCAGGCTGCCCTTGCCCGGGTCGGCCGATAAATTGGTCACCGACAGCCACTGGTCATAAAAGACCGCGCCATCCCGGGTGATGTACAGCTCATACGACACCGCCGCCGAATCCTGGCTCCAATGATAGCGCAGCGTGGGCCCGCGGAGCGCGCTGCTCTTGGGGGTCAAAAGCGCGATCTGCCCCGGCAGGGCCGGCTGCGCGGTAAAGGAAGCCATCTTCGACCAGGGCCCGACCCCGGCGGGAGACCAGGCCTGCACCGCCCAGGTGTAGGCGCCGCCCGGCAAATCCACCGACGGCGTCCACTGGGTCGTTCCCTCGAGCCAAAGATCATAACACCGGCTCCCGTTGCGGTTGATGCACAGGTGGAACCACTCGGCGGGCGGCACGGGCTGCTCCCACGAAAACTGCGGACGCCGTTCCTGGAGGCTGGTTTGATCGGCCGGCGTGAGCAAAACCACCGGCCGCGGCGTGGCGACGGCAAACGTCCCGGCACTGGACCAGGGGCCCAGCCCCGCCGCGCTCCAGCCGCGCACCCGCCACTGGTAATTGCCGTTGCTGTGCCCGGCCACCTCGACGCCTACATTGGCGGTCTCCGGGTCCGCCGGCAGGTTGATGGCGTCGTACCAGTTATCGCAGAATAACCGGCCATCCCGGGTCACCTCCAGTTCATAGCGCGTCGCCGCCGGGTCCGGCCGCCAGACGTAGCGCTGGGTCGAGTTCATATTCGCGGCGCCCACCGGCGATACCAGGGCAATGCCGGCCGGCTCCGGCTTCTTCTCGATCACGGTCAGCCAAAAACTCGCGCTCGTGGCCGCCTCCCCATCATGAACCATGAACGTGACTTCGACCGCCCCGGTCCGCCCCGCCACGGGCCTCAGGGTGGCAACGCGGTTGTTACCGCTGCCGTCAAAGACAATGTTCTCCACCGGCAGCAGCTTCGCGTCGCTGGTCTCGGCGGCCAGCGCCAGTTTGCCGGGCGCGCTCTCGGCATCGCCGACCTGGAAGTTCACCACCAGCGGCCCGGAGCCGGCAATCAGGGTTTGGTCCGCCAACGCCGAAAGGATCGGCGGGGTGTTCGGCGGCTTGGGCGGCGTGTACACATTCGCCCGCACCGGCGGGGAGGTCACCAGGCCGATGAGGTCATAAATCGCGCGCGCTTTCACGTCGTAGATGCCCTCGCTCACATTGCCCCAGGCAAACTCGTACGGCGGGGTGGCATCCTCGCCCAACAGCACCGACCCGTTATAAAACTGCACCTTGACGATGCTGTGGCCGTTGGCGGCAACGTCGGCGGCGAGATGGAGGGTCGCCGGCGCGGTAAAGACCGTGCCATTGGCCGGCGCGCTTAAAACGATGGTAGGCGGCAGAACGGCCAGGTTCGTGAAGACCGCTTCCACCGAATAATCGCTTTCCAAACCCGCCCCATCATAAGCCGTGGCGGCCAGGTAATACGTCGCGCCCGCGGTCAAACCGTTAATGACCGCGCTGTTAGCCCGGCCCGCATCCACCTGGTTCGTATAAACGCGGCTGGCCCCCCCGTAATACACCCGGTAGCCGGCGATCTCCGGGTTCGCATTCGGACTCCAGGCCACGGTCACGCTGCTGGCGGCAAACGTCGAAAAAGACGAAAAAGCCAGAGATCCGGCGCACCCAATCATCACGGACACTACGCGGCACACGCGGTGCAAACTGCTTGCTGCAAACAGCATATCAAGTACGTTCTACGCAAGACTGTTGCCAATCCTATCCGCAGCCGCCCCCAACGCCCCGCCCGGCGACGCCACCGCGCCCGTGGCTCAAATCCCCGCCGCCCCGAACGTCCCCATCTCCGGCATTTTCAAAGACTTGCAGAATACAATCACCCCTGCGCCGCCAGCAGGCCGCCCGGTTAAAGACACGCCGGTTTAACGGCCTAATCCCGCCAGTGTCCAGCATTTGGGCTGGCCAGCCTGAAACTTGGCACTCCCCGCGCACGCCCCTCCCCCGGGAAAACCGCAGGGCGACCATTGCCCTCGAAATCCGAACGAAAACGATTCCGGCTTCACCCTCCATTCAATCCCACGGAACGCATAAGACCATGGCTTTGCGGGCGCAAAACATTCAGAAGTCAGCGATCTGCCCATTGAGTTCACCAACCAACCGATTCGTTGAGGCTCTCCGCTGACCTGCCAGACCCATTTTATCCCCAGTAGAGCGCGGACACACGGCTGGATTGCATACCGTTAACGTTTCCGATAATACATTGGCGAAGCCAAAAGCCATCC
>JAAYVL010000115.1 GCA_012517205.1 Verrucomicrobiota bacterium | reverse complement strand
CGCTCCGGACTGCGGGTATTCCGTGCGGGGCGTGAAATATCCCGAAGTGTATTTAGCCAAGGTTAGTGACCGGCTCTAGTCCAGACATTTCACACCTGCAAGGCTGGAGCGCGGGCATCCTGCCCGCTTACAGCCTCCAAACGGGCTAAGCGGGCCAGAGGCCCGCGCTCCGGACTGTGGGTATTTCGTGCGGGGCGCGAAATATCCCGAAGTGCATTTGGCCAAGGTGAGTGACCGGCTCCAGCCCAGGCATTTCACCCCTGCAAGGCTGGAGCGCGGGCATCTTGCCCGCTTACAGCCTCCCAACGGGCTAAGCGGGCAGGATGCCCGCGCTCCGGCCTGTGGGTATTTCGTGCGGGGCGTGAAATATCCCGAAGTGCATTTGGCCAAGGTTAGTGATCGGCTCTAGTCCAGACATTTCACCCCTGCAAGGCTGGAGCGCGGGCATCTTGCCCGCTTACAGCCTCCAAACGGGCTAAGCGGGCCAGAGGCCCGCGCTCCGGACTGCGGGTATTCCGTGCGGGGCGTGAAATATCCCGAAGTGTATTTAGCCAAGGTTAGTGACCGGCTCTAGTCCAGACATTTCACACCTGCAAGGCTGGAGCGCGGGCATCCTGCCCGCTTACAGCCTCCCAACGGGCTAAGCGGGCAAGATGCCCGCGCTCCGGCCAGTGGGTATTTCGTGCGGGGTGCGAAATATCCCGGCTAGGGGATGGCTGTGGATGAGGGCCGCAAGTGCTGATCAAACCAGTCCGCGAACCTGCGGGTGTCGAACACCATCGTCGTCCAGCCGTGCCTGCCGCCCGGATGCACCACGAGCTTCACCTCGCGGCCCTGTTCGCGCGCTCTGGCCTTGAACCACAGGGATTGCTCCAAGGGCACCAGCGTGTCCGCGTCGCCGTGATAGATTAGCACCGGGGGGAGATTGGTCGTGATGTGGTAGATGGGAGAAGCCTCGCGGCCGATGACTTTCCATGCCGATAGATTGGTTCCCTGGGGACCGAACGCGCGGCGGAAACGCCGGGGCGGGCCGCCGTCGTGGAGATTTTCGGTGGATGCGCCCTGGTTCAACAGGTCGGTCACGGGGAAGAAGACGGCCACCGCCTGCACCGAGCTGCTCTCGCGGTCCACTTCGTCCGGCGTTTCCCGCGGGCCGGGCCCGCCGCGGGTCGCCAGCATCAGGCTCAGGTGCCCGCCGGAGCTGCCGCCGGATACCCCCAGCCGCCGCGGGTCCACGCCATATTCCCGCGCATGGTGCCGGACGAAGCGCACGGCCCGGTGCATGTCCGCGATGATTTCCATCACCGAAGCCTGCGGCTGTGATACATGGTAAATGGCGAATACGGTGTAGCCGCGCCGCAGGATGGGCGCCGCCAGCCATTCGCGGAATTTGCCGGCCGCGCTGGATTTCCATTTCCCGCTGACCAGCACGAGGACGCCCAGGCCGTTGGGGCGCGCCGGGGTGATTACGTCCAGGGCCAGCGGATGCTCGCCGCGCTGGCCGTAGATGATGCCATTGCTGCGATGCACGGCCGGGTGGAAATACCAATAGAGCCCGAGGAGCGCCGAGGCCGGCAACACCGTCAGGCCCAACAGCCCCCACAGGAACCAGCCAGGAAACCGGCGGCGAGACATGGGGCAACAATACGCTGGAGGCAGGCTTTTGACCACAACCTCCTTTAGCCGGCTTTCACAGCCCTGCCTGGCAGGGGGCCGGTTGCCTGCGGCGCTCCGCGGTTATGTTGGCCGGCTGAGGATGCTTACGGGCCGGGCAGGGGTTCCTGAAGGGTTTGCTTGCCGCCATGCAGTTTCTGGCGCGCCCCGGAGGGGAGAATGGCCGTTGCCTTCACGCCATGGGGGACTTCGACTTCGAGCCGGAAGGAGCCGTTGTCGTTGCGCCAGCGGCTGGCGACGGGGCCGCGCGGCGTCCGCACGAGGGTCGCCGCGCTGGCCAGGGGGCCGGGGTTGGGCGCAATGAGGATTTCCCGCCAGCCGATGCCGTCGGGCGGCTGCCGAATGCCGCCGACGTAGCCATAATACCACTCCATCACGTGGCCCAGCATGCAATGGTTGAGAGACTGGCAGCCGTCCATCATGGCATCCCAGGTCTCGGGCAGCGCGGTCAGCCCCTTGGCGAGAATGCCGCCGTAGCTGCCCAGGCCGGTGCGCGAATAGACGCGGTGCAGGACATCCGAACGGCCCGCCTCCGCCAGGGCGCGGATGAAATAGGCGTGGCCCACGTCTCCGGGCGTCTGCTGCCAGTCCCGTTGCTTCAGATCGGCGATGATGTCCGCGACCAGCAGCGCGCGGTCTTCCGGCGGGACCAGGCTGGCGCATAAGGCCATGGCGTTGGCGCATTGCGGGCTGCCGTGGTGGCGGAGTTTGCGGGTGGCCGGGTCCTGAAAATGCCGCCGGAAGTCGGCGGCGATTTGCGTGTGCAGCTCGCGGTAGGCGCGGGCGTCCCGGGGACGCCCCAGCGCCTGGGCTGCGCGGGAGACGGCTTCGGCGCACAGTCCCCAGGTGGCGGTGGCGGACAGCTCGGTGGGCGTGAAGCGCGACGGACCCGGCGGCTGGCCGTGGCCGTAATCATACCAATCCCCCAGCCCGGCGGGGGCGAGGCCATCCCGGGCCTCCCGCCCGATGAAATCGGTGAAGCGGCGCATCAGGTCGAAGTGGTCTTTCAGGATTTGCCGGTCGCCGAACCACTGGTAGTGCTGCCAGGGCACCAGAACCGCCGCCGCGCCCCATTCCACCGTCCAGTTGAACGCCCCGGGGAAGCGGCCCGCCGGGTAGCTGGGAGCCACGGTCAGGACGCGCCCGCTGGGCTCCTGCGCGTCGCGGATGTCATGGGCGATCTTGCGGAACCAGTCCCGGCCCTCGTAGCGGTAGAGGAAGCTGGGTTCCAACAAGTAGGCGCACTCGAGCCAGCCGAGCTTTTCCCGGTGCGGACAATCGGTCAGCACCCAGCTCATATTGGCGCGCATCGCCGCGTCAATGAGCTGGTGCGTGCCGTTGTAGAGATCGCTGGCGCAGTGAAAGCTCCCGGTCTCAGCCAGCCCGGCGCGCACCGGCACGAGCTCCAGGCGGCGAATGACCGGCAGATTCCCAGGGTTGGCCTCGCCCTCCGGCACGGCGCCCGTGACTTCGACGAACTGCATGCCCAGGTAGAAGAAGAGCCATTGATGCGTGTGGGGCTGGCCGTCGGTGATAAGGTCGCTGTTCACGATATAGCCCCCGAACAGCCGGTCTTCGGCATTTTTGTGTTCGCCGCAGCGGAATTGGATGCGGTCGCCCGCCTTGCCGCCGGTCACCGTGATTCGCAACTGGGCGGCGGTATTCCGGGGGAAGGAATAGAGGAAAACGCCCGGGGCTGGTTGCCTCACCGAGGCCGCGGGTTCAGGCGGGAACGCCTTGATGCCCGGCCAGAGGGCGGGCGTGAGCTGGCCGGTGGGGGCGCCGGCCAGCCGGACGGCTTGCCAGGCATGATCATCAAAGCCCGCGGAATCCCATCCCGGCTCCTGGAGGCGCGCGTCGAAGTCTTCCCCCGCGTAGATGTGGGAGAACACCACCGGGCCGTCCGCCGCGCGCCAGGTTTCATCCGAGCCGAGAGTGCCGGGCGTGCCGCGCCGGGGCTCGAAACGAATTTCGGCGCGCAGCAGGAAGGGTTCACTGGCCGTGCGCTGCGGGCCGTGCTTGTTGTAGCGCCCCGGGGGCGGGTTGGGATTGTTCCAGAACGAGTTGCCGAGCATGACTCCCACGCAATTGGTTCCGCGGGTCAGCCGGGCGGTGATGTCGAACTCGCGATAGTAAAGGGTCTTCTCGTATTGCGACCAGGGCTGGTTCATGCCCGTGTCGGCGAGCCGCTGGCCGTTGACGCGCGCGTCAAAGTCCCCCAGCCCCGCAAGGCGCAGCCAGGCGCGGCGCGGCGCCCGGTCGAGGATAAACTCCTTGCGGAACCGCGGGCAGGGCTGGTTGGTGCCCACCCCCGCTGGAGGGGCAATCCAGCGCGCCTGATCAAACTCCGCCGCCGCGGCGCCGGCCAAGGCGGCGAGCGTTGGCGCAAGGAGGATTTTCAGCCAACTGAGTGTGTGTCGTTTCATAATCGCCGGGTTCATTCGGCGGGCAGCGAGGAATGACCCGCCCCGGGCGGGGTTGCGTCGTGCCCTGGTTGCCGAAGCGGATGCCAGCCCGGCTGAAATCATCACCGCTTCGGTCGCCCCGCGATGGCGGCCCGCCGCTGAACTAAATGCCGCCACAGCGTACCCCCACCCCTCGCAGGCGCAACTCAAAACTGGAAGAAAAAGCCCGTGGTGGCGCATCCCGGCTCCGCGCCGAATCGAAGGCGGAGTGCGGGCCGCGCCGGGGCCAGCGATTGCGGCACCGGGTGTTTTCCGGTGGGGCAAGGATTCATCCCCGCCGGGTCCGGGGCTGACCTGGATGATTACGGCGGCATTGGCCCGGGCGGCAGGGCGCTTTCTCCCGACCGCAGCCAGGCGGCTCGCGGCGGGCGCGCTGATAGCGACCGTGAATGCGGGCCGGGGATTCCCGTTTGGCGGATAGACTCATGTTCGTGGCTTCGGTAACCATGAACTTGAGCCAACGTATCGGCGAATGCCTCGTCCACCTCCCCGCCCCGGCAACATTTATTCTGCGTCAGCTTGGTGAACGCATTTTTTTGAATTTTGTTCTTGCTTTATGTTCGGCGTGAGCGCAGAATCGCAGAAAATCGGCGAAGTGATGAAATCTTCGAGATTAGAACGTAGTCGTTTTCATCTATGCAAATAGAAGCAGATCGTGTCTGCAAACCTTCCTGAAATATGAACACCAAGCAACTCCTCACCCTTAGCACCGTTTCGCTCGCCGGCGCATCAGCCGCCCTAGCTACCGCCGATTATGGGCCGGCGGTGGATCGCATGATCACTGGGTGCACCAAATGGTACACCTCCGGCTACGGCCACAAGTTTGCCGTCGTCCATAGCATGGAGGGATATTACCTGACCGGCACCTCCTATTTGCGGCGCTGCGATATTTCGGCCAGTTGCCAGTATACGGTGAACGGGTTGGTGGATTAT
>JAAYVL010000071.1 GCA_012517205.1 Verrucomicrobiota bacterium | reverse complement strand
GCTCCGGCATCCACCGCCGCCCACAAGACCGTTCCTTCTCCGTCCTTTCCAGCTATGTACAAGGGGAGTACATCGGAAGCCCGGCAGGAGCACATGGAAAATAAGCATGAATCCCCTTTGATCCTCCTTTGTACACCCGTTGTACACGGCCTAATGGGAGCGTTAGGCTGGCTGGGGCGGGTGGGGCGGGTTTGGGCGCGGGCCTGAGCCGGAAGGGAGGGATAGACGAGTCGCGGACGATGTAAAACGACGTTCCAAGGCAGGAGGGAGAGGACGCGAACGTTCGGCAAAGCCGGAACGGGCGGCCGGGTGTTGTCGCGCGCCTTGGTTTTTCGGCGAGATGGGGTTACGACTGACGGGGACATTCCCACTTCCGGGCGGAGGTTGCCGAAAGACGGTTGCTTACGTTGACCTCATCGCGGGCGGCGTATTCACCCGATTGGGGTGAGTTTGGTTGGAGATTTATCTCCAGGCTATGTGCGCAAGGTGAATGATTGGCGGGGTTGGTTTGGGAAGTTGCCCGGGGGCTTTGGTTGCGTGGATCAGGAGCCGGGGCGATTGCGGCTGCGGGGTGGGCGGTGGTTCAGCGTTTCGGAGGGGGTGTCTTGCCGCGTGGCGAAGGCTTTGAGGTTCCCGCGCGCGAGCGCCTGATAAGACACGGCATAGCCCGGCCCCTTGTAAACGCTTTGAGTCCTCTTCTTCCGCGGCAATCACCAACGGCGGCACTGGCGTTGCGTCAAGGCGGTGGCAAGGCGGGCGATTTTGGCAATCTCGCGCCGGCCGGCCTCGACCGCGGGGCCGGGCGGGGGATCGGCCCGGCCCGGATATTTAATCTGGCCCAAATGCGGGCGCTCCCGCTTAATGAGGGGGCTTGATTCAATGAACAGCTATTTCAACACCGGCGACTGGGTCATTATTCTCATCTATTTGCTCGGCATCATTGCGCTGGGATTGTGGTTTGGCAAAGACCAGCACAACACGCGCGACTATTTTCTCGGCAGCAAGAACGTGCCCTGGTGGGGCATTGGCATGTCCATCGTGGCCGCCGAAACCAGCGCGTTGACGATTATCGGCGTCCCGGCGATGGCCTACGGCGGCAACATCGCCTTCATCCAGATGATCATCGGCTACGTCATCGCCCGCATCATCCTGGCCATCGTGCTGGTGCCGCACTATTTCAAAGGCGAGATTTACTCCCCCTACCAGTTGTTTGCCGACACCTTCGGCCACTCCGCCCGCCAGACCGCCGGCGGTTTTTTTCTGATCAGCGAAACGCTGGCGGCCGGGGTGCGCGTGTATGTGGCCAGCATCCCGGTCAAGCTCATGCTCGGCGACAAGGTTCTCAGCCTCGGCCTGGGCGACCCCATCTTCGGCGCCATCTTCCTGTTTGTGGTTCTCTCGCTGCTCTATACCTACGTGGGCGGCGTCAAAGCCGTCATCTGGACCGACGCCGTCCAGTTCGCGCTGTTCCTCCTCGGCGGGGTGTTCGCCCTGTGCTACATTCCCACCCTGGTCGAGGGCGGGCTGGGCGGGTTGTTTGCGAAGGCGACCGCGGCGGGCAAGCTGCATTGGCTGAACGCCGCCCCCGCGCCCGGCGCTTCCTTCGCGCAGTTCCTCCTCGACAAGCCGTTCAACATCTGGATGGGCGTCATCGGCGGCACGGTCATGGTGATGTCCTCCCACGGCGCCGAGCAACTCATCGTGCAGCGCGTCCTGGCCTGCAAGAACGTCGCCGACGGCCGCAAGGCCCTCATCCTCAGCGCGGTGGTTATCTTCCCCCTGTTTCTGATCTTCCTGCTGGTGGGCGCCATGCTGTGGGTGTTCTACCAAGACCGCCCCTTCCAGATTCCGCTGCCCGAGACCAGCCCCGGCTCGGGCATCACCGCCAATGATTTCATCTTTCCCATCTTCATGATGACGGAAGTGCCGCACCTGCTGAAGGGCTTTCTGATCGTGGCCATCCTGTCCGCCGCCATGTGTTCGGTCAGCTCCGCGCTCACCTCGCTGGCCTCCGTTTCGACGATGGACTTCGTGAAGCACGTGTTTCCCGGGCGCAGCGAGGCCTTCTTTCTCCGTTTCAGCAAGATTTCCACCGTGGTCTGGGCCGCCGCCCTTATTCTGGTGGCCTACCTGAGCCGGCAGGTTCCGTTTGTGCTGAACGCCGCTTTCGCCCTGCGCGGCCTCACCAGCGGCGCCCTGCTGGGGGGGCTGGCCCTGGCCATCTTCTGGCGGAAAGGCCGCGCGCTGCCCATCATTGCCGGGATGCTGGTCTCGCTCGGCTGCATGACCGCCATTCAACTGCTGCCCAAATTCGCCCTGACCCGCGACTGGTGGATGAAGACCATCGGCACCGAAATCTTCTGGCCCTGGTACACCCTCATTGGCGTGGTCATCACCCTCCTCACCGCCGGACTCGTGCGCAGGCTCCTCCCGCCTCCCGCCCGGTAGGCGGGCTTTTCGGCGCCGGCCAACCGCGCCCCGTCCCGCCCCGGGCGCGGCCGCGGGGGACCGGGAAAGAGCCGGGGCGGCGCGCGTTCCGCGCCTTAAAGACTCACGTTCAGGCCGTGGTCGCGCAGGTATTGCTTGAGCTCCGGAATGCGAATGAGGCCGAAGTGAAACACCGAAGCGGCCAGGAGCACCGTCGCCCCCGCCGCCGCCGCTTCCCGGAAGTGTTCCATCGTTCCGGCGCCGCCGGAAGCGACGACTTCCGCCGGGGTGGCGGCCGCGATGCCGCGGATCAGCGGCAGGTCAAAGCCGGTGCGGGCGCCGTCGGCGGCCTTGCTGGTCGGCAGGATGCATTGGGCGCCGTAGTCCGCGACCCGCCGCGCCCAGTCCAGCGCGTCCGCGCCGGTGGCGGTGCGGCCGCCGTCCACGAACACTTCGTAGCCCGAGGGCAGCGCCGGGTTGTGGTCCACGTCAATCGCCACGATGACTTTTTCGGCGCCGAGCTCGCGGATCATCTCGGCGATGACCGGGGGGTTGCGGAAGGCGGCGCTGCTGGTGGACACTTTATGGGCGCCGGCGTCGAGGACGGCGCGGGCCGAGGCGACGTCGCGGATGCCGCCGCCCACGGTGAACGGGACGGTCGCCACCGCCGCCACGCGTTTCACCACCTCCAGCAGGGTGCCGCGGTGTTCGACGGTGGCGGTGATGTCCAGCATGGCCAGTTCATCGGCGCCGGCCGCGCAATAGGCCCGCGCGCAGGCCGCCGGGTCGCCGGCGTCCTGGATGTCCACGAAATGCACGCCCTTGACCACGCGTCCGTTTTGCATGTCGAGGCAGGGCATGATGCGAATTTTCGGTTGCATAAATAGGTTTTCGGCGCGGCGCGGCGTGGCGGCGCTCAGAGGTATTCCACCGTGGCGGGGGGTTTGGGCGTCAGGTCATAGACGCACCGGTTGACGCCGGGGATGGCCGTGATGCGCCGGCTCAAGCGGCGCAGCGTTGGCCACGGCAATTCGCGCACGGTGGCCTGGCGCGCGTCCGTGCTGTCAATGCAGCGCACCACGATGATCTGCCCAAACTCGCGCCGGCCGTGGCGGATGCCGGTGGCGCGGTCGTTGAGCAGCACGGCCAGGTACTGGAACGCGCCGGTGCGGCGGAGTTCCGCCTCGACGATGGCGGTGGCCTGGCGGACGATGTCCAGCCGGGCCGGGGTGACTTCGCCCACGATGCGGGTGGCCAGCGCGGGCCCGGGGAACGGGATGCGCCGGGTGACGCTCGCCGGCAGCCCCAGCAACGCCGCCACGCGGCGCACGCCGTCCTTGCGCAGCGTGGCCAGGGGTTCCAGCACCTTGTAGCCATAAGCCTGCTGCGGGTTGATGCCGAGCTGCGCCAGGATATTATGCTGCCGCTTGATGCCCGCCACGGTTTCTTCGATGTCCGTCAGGATCGTCCCGTGCAGGAGGAAGGTCGCCCGCGCGCGCTTGACCGCTTTGCCGAAGACGCCGCGGTAGAACGTGTCGGTGATGGCCTGCCGTTTTTCTTCCGGGTCGGTCAATCCTTTCAGGGCCCGCAGGAACTGGCGGCGGGCATCCACCAATTCGACCGGGATGCCCAGGTCCTGGAAGGTTTTGACCACGAGTTGCGGTTCGCCCTCGCGCATGAGGGCGTTATCCACGAAGATGGTCTTCAACTGCCGGCCCAGGGCCCGGTGCGCCAGCACGGTTACCACCGCGCTGTCCACCCCGCCGCTCAGCGCGTTGATGGCGGTCCCGCGGCCGACCTCGCGCCGGAGGGTGGCGATCTGATTCGCAATAAAGGTTCGATCATTCATAGGCATTCGGGCCTGTTCGCACTATGTAGAACGATTGCGCGGGGAAAGCCAGCGGAATTTTTGGCGCCGGGAACCGGACGGGAAAAGCCGGCGGCGGTCAGTCCGGCGGCGGCGGCGCCGCCAGCTCGAGCTTTAACGCCCCCAGGGAGAGGTGAAGTTCCCGGAGAAAAGCGGCCAGCGAGCCGATCAGGGCCGCCATGCAGGCAATAAACAGCAGGCTGATCAGCCAGGCCGTCCCCGCCGGCCGCAGCGCCGCCAGGAACAGCGCGATAATCAAGACCGACGCCAGCAGCACGCTCACCCCGGCCAGCGTGATGGACAACCGCAGCAACCGCGCCCGGCGGTACAGGATCGCCACCTGCCCTTCGAGCCGCGGGCGCTCGGGGCCCGCGGCGGCGCGCAGCTCCCGCAGCAGTTGGCGCGAACGGTCAATGGCCCGCCCGTAGCGGTTCGTCAGCGTCAGCAGCAGCAGGCCCACGCCCGAAATCAGGATCACCGGGCCAATGGCGATTTGCAGCACGGGAATCAGTTCTTGCACCGGCGTCGAAACCATAACTCCTCCAGCCTAACGCCGCCCCGCCGCCGGGCAATCTTATTCCCGGCCCTGGCAGAGGGCGCCTCCTGGTTTTTGCGGCGGGCAGTTTCCGCGGCGGGTCAGGTCCACAACTGGCGATCGAGCGAACGGTATTGGATGGCTTCGGAGATGTGCTCGCTGGCGAGGTTGTCCGCGCCGGCCAGGTCGGCGATGGTGCGGGCGACCCTCAGGATGCGGTCGTAGGCGCGCGCGCTGAGGTTCAGATCGCTCATGGCAAACTTGAGCAGTTCCATCGTCGGCTCGTCCAGGGCGCAATAGGTTTTCAGCTCGCGGCTGCCCAGGCGGGCATTGCAGGTGATCTTCGGTTTATCCCGCAGGCGCGTCTGCTGGCGCTGGCGGGCGGCCAGCACCCGCGCCCGAATCTGCGCGGAGGTTTCGCCCGGGAGCGGGCTGGTGATCTCGCGGAATTTGACGGCGGGCACTTCGACGTGCAGGTCTATGCGGTCGAGCAGCGGCCCGGAAATGCGGCCGAGGTAGTTCTGGATTTCGCGCGGCGAACTGCGGGATTCGGCGGGCATTTTGCCGTCCGGCGTGGGGTTCATGGCCGCCACCAGCATGAACTGGGAGGGAAAGGTCATCGTGCCGGCGGCGCGGGAGATGGTCACGTGGCCCTCTTCGAGCGGCTGGCGCAGGGTTTCGAGCACGGTGCGTTTGAACTCGGGCAGCTCATCGAGAAACAGCACGCCGTGGTGCGCGAGGGAGATTTCCCCGGGCGTGGGGTTGACGTTTCCGCCCAGCAGGCCGGCATCGCTGGCGGTGTGGTGCGGCGCGCGGAAGGGGCGGCGGGTGACCAGCGCCTGGCCGGGCGCGAGCAGGCCGGCGATGCTGTGAATCTTGGTGGTCTCGAGCGCTTCCTCCAGGGTGAGCGGCGGCAGGATGGTGGGCAGCCGCTTGGCCAGCATGGATTTGCCGGTGCCCGGCGGCCCGATGAGCAGGACGTTATGGCCGCCGGCGGCGGCGATCTCGAGGGCGCGCTTGACGGATTCCTGGCCCTTGACCTCCGCGAAGTCCAGCTCGCCGTCCGGCGCCTGGTCGAATATCCGCGCCACATCCACTTGCGTGGGGGAAATCGGGAGCGAGCCTTCGAGAAAACTCACCGCCTCGCGCAGGTTGCGGACCGGGATGACTTGCAGGCCCGCCACCACGGCCGCCTCGGCGGCGTTGTCGGGCGGAACCAGGAGGCCGCGTTTGCCCTGTGCCCGCGCGCGCAAGGCGATGGGCAGGACGCCCTTGACCGGGCGCACGGCGCCGGTCAGGGCCAGTTCGCCGACCAGGGCGAAGTGGTCCAATTGGCCGCTTTCCATTTGCTCGCTGGCGGCCACCATGCCAACCGCGATGGGGAGGTCAAAGCTCGGCCCTTCTTTCTTCACGTCCGCCGGCGCCAGGTTGATGGTGGTGCGCCCAAAGGTGAAGCTGAACCCGGAATTGGCCAGGGCAGTTGTGACGCGGTCGCGCGATTCTTTCACCGCCGCATCGGGCAGCCCCACAATCACAATAAGGGTGTCGCCGTAGCCGGCATTGACTTCGACTTCGACCGGATACGCTTCGATGCCGCTGACCGCGGCGGAGCAGACCTTGGCCAACATGGGCCTTGTTATGGGACAGCAGGGGGAAAAGCGCAATGCGGAAATGCGGCGCGGACGCGGGCGCCGCCGCCCGGTTCTCCCCCGGAGCGCCCGGAAACGCCGGGGCGCCATTGGCCGCCAAATACGCGCAAATATTCCTTGCCTTTCCGGGCGGCTCCAGATAGGATTCCCCCATGCACGATGCGCCTAAAAACCACGTAGTGAAGGCCCTCCGCATCGGGTCCCGGCTGCGCTCATGCTGGCAAGCCGTGGCGGCGCCGGGCTTGTGGCTGCTCATGTCGGCCCTTCCCGCTTTCGCCCAACCCTACGCCATAGACTGGTTCACGCTGGACGGCGGCGGCGGCACGAGCACCGGCGGGGTGTATGCCGTGCGCGGCACCATTGGCCAGCCCGACGCGGGCCCCACCAGCCTGACCGGCGGGCCTTATTCGCTCTCCGGCGGTTTTTGGACGATTTCCGCGGTGCAAACCCCCGGCGCGCCGCTGTTATCCATCGTGCGCACCTCGACGAATACGGTCGCCGTTTTCTGGCCCTCGCCCTCCACCGGCTGGGTGCTGCAGCAGAACGCGCAAAACCTCGGCACTCCGAATTGGAGCAATGTTCCCGGCGCGCCGATTGACAACGGCACCAACCGGACTGTGATCGTCAATCCACCCGTGGGTCACCGCTTTTATCGCCTGTTTAAACCGTAAGCTTTCCGGCCCGATTCAGAGAACCCCACTTTTTAATCCGTAATCACTATGCAAGCTAAAACCTTCATCCGCTGCGCCAGTCTGGCGTTGGTCTTCTTAGGCACCCTCGGTCTGTCCGGCGCGCCAGCCTGGGCCCAGGGAACGGCGTTTACCTACCAGGGCCATTTGGCCAGTGGCTCCGGCGGCGCTAATGGGATTTACGATCTGCAGTTTACGATTTACAACGCCAGCAGCGGGGCGGGGGTGGTTGCGGGGCCCTTGACCGCCTCCGCCGTGGCCGTGAGCAACGGCTTGTTCACGGTCGTGCTGGATCCGGGCGTCGGGGTGTTCACAGGCGCGGAGCGCTGGCTGGGAATAGCCGTGCGCACCAACGGCGCCGGCGCCTTCACGACGCTCGCGCCCCGGCAGCGAATCACCGCCGCGCCCTATGCCGTCATGTCGAGCAACATCGCCGGCACCGTCGCCCCCGCCTCCCTGCCGCCCGGCGGCAGTTGGGCGCTGAGCACCACGCTGACGCTGGACGCCGGCACGCTGGCCATTGACCCGGTCAACAACCGGGTGGGCATCGGCACGTCCTTCCCGGCCTACCCGCTGCACCTCCAGGCCGGGCAGAGCGTGGCCCGGCTGGACAGCACCGCCAATACGTTCGGGTCGGTAATCGAATTGCGCAATACCACCGCTTGGCCCACCTATCTTGGCGCGATCAATTTCAACAACGCCGCCGGAACGTATCCCGGCCAGATCGGCTACCTGGCCACCAATGTCATGGTCTTTCGCACCGGCGGCGCGGAGCGAATGCGCCTGAACGACAGCGGCCGCCTGGATATCACCGGGACCTATTCCTCCGTCATCGTGAACAACATAAACCACTACTCGGGCCTCCCATACCCCACGGGCATTTCTGCCACTAGCGACTCGGTCTTCGGTACCGCAATCCGCGCCTCCAGCGACCTTGGCACCGCCCTCTCCGCGACCAGCTCCGACGGTCTCGCGGGATTGTTCTCTGGCGCGGTGCAAATCAATTATGCTTCCCCCTTCAGCAAACCGCAACTGCATCTGAAAGACCCCTCGACGAACGGCTTTTCCCGGTTGCGCATGCAGACGGGGTCGCGGCCCTTTTGGGATATCGCGGTGGGCGGCGATAACTCCCTGCGCTTCTTCGCCGACGGCAACGGCGATGTGGTGACGCTCCAAACCAACGGGCAGCTCTTTGTCAAAGTGCTCACCATCACCGGCGGGGCGGACATCGTCGAACCGTTCCAGATGTCAGAACCGGAACTGTCCCCGGGCGCGGTGGTTGTCATTGATGAGGCAAATCCCGGCAAACTGAAGCTCAGTTCCGCGCCTTACGACCGGCGCGTGGCGGGCGTCATCAGCGGCGCGGGCGGGGTTCGCCCGGGACTGTGCCTCCGGCAGGAAGGCCGGGTGGAGGGGGATCAGCCGGTGGCCCTGACCGGCCGGGTTTATGTGCAGGCCGATACGGTCAATGGCCCCATTCAGCCGGGCGATTTGCTGACGACCTCGCTCACGCCCGGCCGCGCGATGAAAGTGACTGACCACGCCCGCGCGCAAGGCGCCATCCTGGGCAAGGCCATGACCGGCCTGGCCGCGGGCGAGGGGTTGGTGCTCGTGTTGGTGAGTTTGCAGTAAACTGAACCGGCTTATGACCCGGCTAATCCTGCAAAGCGCGCTGGCTGGATTGCTTTGGCTGGCCGCCGCGGCGGCCAGCGGCCAGACGATCAACCTGCGCATGTCGGTAAAGGTGATCGTCCACCCCGGCACCGGCGCGTGGCCCCCCGGCATCACGGCGCAAGTCTTTACCAACGCGGTCGCCGCGGCCAACGAATGGATGGCCTCTTACTGTCGCGGCTACCGGTATCAACTCACGGAATTACAGGCCATTGGCGGGCCAAGCCAGGGCGGCACGAATGGCCCGAGCCGCTGGTATGGCTTGGAATTCCGCGGCGACCCGCTCCGCCGGCAGTTCTTTAACCTCGCCACCAACGATACCCGGTATCTGCTGCGATTCGACCAGATCAACATCTATGTGGCCTCGGGTTTTGCCAACCCCGGCGACAGCGGGGGGGCCATGCCGATTCCGCCGGGGGAGACGAACTATATCGGCGGCCAGATCTATGCCGACGACGGGGCCTGGTGGATTGTGCATGAGCTGGGCCACTTTTTTGGCCTGCCGCATACCTTTGCCACGCAACCCAAGGACAGTTGCACGCCCGGCGATGATGGCTTTACGGATACGCTCCTGGACAGCACCTGCTGGTCGAACCAGAACCAGGTGGCACAGTTCCACTTCGGCGCGGACTATGACGCGCTTAACAACAACCAGAAGGACCAGGTGGATACGGTTTTCTTTAACGTCATGTCTTACCATGATTACACGAACAAGAACACCACGGAAAACCGGCTGACGGAGCAGCAGCTCGACCGGATTACCGACCACGCGAACGGCGACCGCCATGCCTTTGTTGGCGGATATACCCGCTTTGTCAGCCCCAGCGGCAATGACAGCAACTCCGGCCTCGTCAACAACGCGCCCAAACGCACCGTGCTCAACGCCGTCAACGCCTCCGCGTCCGGCGGCGGCGATATCGTGCTGCTGCGCCCCGGCAATTATAACGAGCGGACCAATTTCAACCGGCGGGTGACCCTGCGCGCCACCCGCGCCGGCTGGGCCACCATCGGCAAGCCCTGAACCGCCTCCCCGGACGCCCCGCTTTCGTTCTTCAAGTGGGCGGGGCCTTATGCCACATTCCGGCCCGATGGCCGCCTACGCGCTGACGATTTTTGCCGGGGCCTTTCTGTTGTTCCAGGTGCAGCCGCTGATGGGCAAGTACATCTTGCCGTGGTTCGGCGGCGGTCCCGGCGTCTGGACGACCTGCCTGCTGTTCTTTCAGACGCTGCTGGTCGGCGGTTACGCCTACGCGCACGGAAGCGCGCGCTGGCTGAAACCGCGCGCGCAGGCCATCGTGCACCTGGCGTTGCTGGCGGGCGCCCTGGCGCTGCTGCCCATTATCCCTGGCGATGCCTGGAAACCGTCGGGCGCCGGCAACCCCACCTGGCAGATTCTGCGATTGCTGGCCGCCTGCCTCGGCTTGCCGTACCTGGCGCTCGCGGCGACCAG
This sequence comes from Verrucomicrobiota bacterium, assembly GCA_012517205.1. Taxonomy (GTDB): domain Bacteria; phylum Verrucomicrobiota; class Verrucomicrobiia; order Limisphaerales; family UBA8199; genus UBA8199. Next base: position 15,061 of record JAAYVL010000071.1, on the reverse strand, counting down.
CCCGCTGCTTCAGCATTGGTTCAGCCGCACCCATCCCGGCACGACGCCTTACCGGCTCTATGCCCTGTCCAATTTCGGCTCGTTGCTCGCCCTGCTGAGCTACCCGTTCTTTTTTGAACCCCATTGCACCCGCCTCACACAAGCCCGGCTCTGGGCGTGGGGCCTGGTGGCGTACGCCATCGGCTGCGGGTTCTGCGCGGTGAAACAGGCCAAAGCGGAAAACCGGGGAGGAGCGGCCGAAGCCCCGCCCGCGCCCCTCGCTCCTGGCCCGCCCCCCTCGGCCGCGCCCCGCTCCATCACCCGGCGCCTGCTGTGGCTCCTGCTCCCCGCCTGCGCCTCGGTGCTGCTGCTGGCCGTGACCAATAAACTCTGCCAGGACGTGGCGTCCATCCCCTTCCTGTGGATCCTGCCGCTGGCGCTCTACCTGCTGAGCTTCATCATTTGCTTCGACAGCCCGCGCTGGTATCGGCGCGTTCCTTACGCCCTGGCGCTGGTCGGGGCGCTGGCCGCCCTGGGCTGGGCGCTGTTTAACGCCAGCGACCTGCCGCTGCGCCAGCAACTGGTGATTTATGGCTGCGGGCTTTTCCTCTGCTGCATGGTCTGCCACGGCGAACTCTACCGGCTCAAGCCGCCGCCGGAGCAGTTGACCGGCTTTTACCTGGCGATCGCGCTGGGCAGCGCGCTGGGCGGCCTCTTCGTCGCCGTCGGCGCGCCGCTCCTGTTCACGGACTACTATGAGCTGCACTGGGGATTGCTGCTGTGCGGCCTCTTGTTTGTCTTCGTCTGCCTGGCGGAGGGGCGCCTGTTTCCGCCCCCTCCCGCCCTGGACCGCAACGCCCCCGGGCCGGGCCGGCGCTGGCTGGCCCGGTTGGCCGGGCCGTGGTTTCTCCGCGGAAACCTCCCCCGCTTCCGCTACGGGCGCGAGCTGTCCGGCGCCGGGTTGCTCCTGGGCGTGATCGGGCTGGGAGCGGTTCTCTGGTGGGAAACCCGGACTGCCGCCGCCCAGCGCGTCTTCCAGTGCCGCAATTTCTACGGCACGCTGACGGTTTACGAATATGCGCCGGAGAACCCGGAATCCCACTGCTTTCTCCTCCAGCACGGGCGCATCGCCCACGGCGTGCAATTTGCCAGCTCCGAACGCGCGGCCACACCCGTTAGCTACTACGGCCCCGGCAGCGGCATCTGGCTGGGAATGAACGCGCTGCCGCCGGGCCCCCGCCGCATCGGCGTGGCGGGGTTGGGAGCGGGCTCCATGGCCGTCTTCGCGCGCGCGGGGGATTACCTGCGGTTCTATGAAATCAATCCGCAGGTGGAGCAGGTTGCCGCCGCGTGGTTCACCTATTTGACCAATTGCCCGGCGACGGTGGAAATCGCCACCGGCGATGCGCGCCTGTCATTGGAGCACGAACCGCCGCAGAACTTCGACCTGCTGGTGCTCGATGCCTTCAACAGCGATGCCGTTCCCGTTCATCTGCTGACCCGGGAGGCCTTCGCCGTGTACCGGCGGCACCTGCGGCCCGGCGGGGTGATCGCCATCAACATCTCCAATCATCACCTCAACCTCAAACCCGTCGTCGCCAACCTCGCGCGCCACTTCCACTGCCAATGGATCTCCATAGACTACGAGGAAACCGACGAGGAATGGTGGCTCTACAGCTCGACCTGGGCCCTGATGTCAGACGACGGGAAAGTCATCAACGCTCCCGCCGTCCGTAATGCCGCCAGTTCTCCCTGCGACCCCGTCACCCCCAGCCCCATCCCGCTCTGGACCGACGACTTCGTCAGCCTCTTCCAGATCCTCTACTAGCCCACCGCAATCTTGCGCGGCTTGACTTCTTCCGACTTGGGCAAAGTCAGGGTCAACACCCCCTGGTCCATCCTGGCCGCGATCTTGCCGGCGTCAATGGCCGGATCAATCTCGAATACGCGCCGGTAATCCGCCAGCACCCGCTCCCGGAAGAGCGGCGTGCCCGCCACCGTCTCGTTCTGCCGGCGGCCCACCAGCGTAATCTCATTGTCCTCCAGCGTGATCTCCAGGCCGTCCTTGTGGACGCCCGGCATTTCCGCCTCGACGACGTAGCCGTCTTTGGTTTCGTAGATATTCACTTCCGGCGTCACATAACCCGGCTCGTGCCGCGGTTCCGCCTTGGCTCGTTGTTCCGTCTGCATCGTAGTTTTCATCTTTCGCATCCTTTCCCAATAAACCTCCCGGCTGGCGCACCCGCCGGGAAGGGAGTTCAGTTTACGTTCACGTCAATCCGCCGCGGCTTGGCTTCCTCCGTTTTGGGCAGCGTGACGGTGAGAATCCCGTCCTGGTACTGCGCCGTGACCTTGTCCGCCGCGACCGGGGCCGGGAGCGCCACCGTTCGCTGGAATCGCCCAAAGAAGCGTTCCGCACGATACACATCGGCCTCTTTATACTTCTCTTCGCCCTTGCGCTCCCCCGAAATGCTCAGGCACCCCTCATGCAGCGAGACATCAATGTCTTCGCGCTTCATGCCCGGCACTTCGACCTTTACCACCAGGCGATCCTTATCCTCGTAAAGGTCCAAACTTGGCGTCCAGCCGCTAAACAAGCGCGCCGAACGAGCCATCTCGGCCAACGGGGACTCGAACAAGCGGTCTATCTCGTTCCGCAAATCCGTCAATCGCCCAAAACTTGGCCATGTTGCCAACTCCGGTCTGCTCCATCGTATCAAACTATTCATAGTATTATTCCTTTCTTTTGGTTTTACTATCTGCAAATTATTAAGCGTTTTATATGCCAATAGTCGCAATAATTCATAACTACTGTAATTACAGCTGAATACATCATTTTACTATGGATAAAAAGACCATAAAAGTGTGCCAAAATGTCCCATATCTGTGACGGATTGCGCCGCCAAGGTGTGCCATTTTGTCTCTACTCGGCAAATCGTGCGTCCTATACCGAAAACGTGCGCTAAGTCCGCTCCTGTTTCCTCCCACAGGTGCCTGAAGACCGCCATTAGCCCATCCAGCAATTTCTTTCCAAGCTGCTTTTCGCCCAATACACCGCAAACCTAAGCCGAGACGATTGGGTTGGGCAGTTCAACCGCCCGCCCGCCCTCCATCGGAGCCAGATCAGGCCTGACCGCCAAAACTGCCGCCCTGGCGAACCCTTGGCCCAGCAAATCCAAGAGCATGGCCTCTGAATCCCGAGCCCTTCACCGGTAAAACCAATGATTTGGGCAAAAATAGGGCCAAAACAAAGGCAAAATCGGAATCGCGCCGGCTTCGCCGCACCTTGGACGCCCCCTGGTTTTACCCTGCCAATAGGCCGTGTACAAGGGGTGTACAAGGGATGCCCATCGGGTGTACCAGCTAAAATCTGATGGACTCCCGGTGAGCATCCCTTGTACACCCCTTGTACACGGCCTGATGGCAGGGGGAATCCAAGGTCCCTGCCGGATAATGGCTACCGGTGTCCGGAAAGGCCGAAACAAGGAGAGAGGATAGGGGGATAATTTCTAAATCCCATAAAAACAGCTAGTTAGGGAATCAGAACTGGCGAAAATTGGGTTTTCAAGGGCGGATGGGCGTTCGGACGCCTTTTGGCTTCACGAATGTATTTCGCTTGTAAAACCAGGGACTTACACGGTTTGAAGGGTCGAATTGGGGTTAAAATCTGAATCGTTCCGGCTAAAACGAATCCGGGATCGAGCGTATTGAACGCAATTATTGACCCGGCCAGACCCAAGTATCGCTGACTCCGGTTCGCGAGGGGGAGCCGCATCGCAGGGATGGCTGAACCCGGTAATGCGATATGCCCGGGTCCGGGAATCCTCCGAAAACGCCCGGGCTAACACCGAATCCCGTTGACGGTGCGGCGAGGTTCCTCTCATTATGCGGGCAAGTTATTTATGAATCTCGATACACTGTATTCGGAATTGACGCTTAAGACCAACGCCAAGCTGGTGCTGCTGGTGCTCGATGGCGTGGGCGATGTCGCCACGCGGGAGCAAGGTTATTTGACCCCGCTTGAAGCGGCGGCCACGCCGAACCTGGATGCGCTGGCGAAAGATTCGGCGCAGGGACGGATGATTCCGGTCGCCCCGGGCATCACCCCGGGCAGCGGCCCGGGGCACCTGGGCCTGTTCGGGTACGACCCGCTGGAGTTCCAGGTCGGGCGGGGGGTCATCGAGGCCCTGGGCCTGGGGCTTGAACTGCGCGCGGGGGATGTGGCCGCGCGAGCCAACTTCTGCTCGCTCGACGCCAAAGGCATCGTCACGGACCGCCGCGCGGGGCGGATTGATACGGCGGTGTGCGAGGAGCTGGTCGCACTGCTGTCGCAAAAGATTAAGAAGGTGGGCGACGCGGAAGTGATCATCAAGGCCGGCAAGGGGCATCGGTTTGTGGTGGTGTTCCGCGGCAAGGGACTGGAAGGGCCGCTGAGCGACGCTGATCCGCATCGCGAGGGATTGCCCGTGCCCCAGGCGGCGCCGGTGAATCCCAAGTCCGTGAAGGCGAAAAAGGCCGCCAAGCTGGTGGCCGGATTCTACCAGGCGGCCCTGCCCTTGCTGGCGCAGAAGAAGCCGGCCAATGGGTTCCTGATGCGCGGGATCGCGCATCAGCCGGAGATTCCGCTGTTTCAAGACCGGTACGGGCTGCGCCCGGCCTGCATTGCGGTTTATCCCATGTATAAGGGGCTGGCGCAATTGGTGGGGATGACCAAGCTGGAAGGGCCGCAGACCATCGCCCAGCAGTTCGAGCGCTACCTGGCCGAGCGCGCCAACTACGACTTCTTCTTCATTCACTTCAAATACACCGATATGTATGGCGAAGACGGCAACTTCGCCGCCAAGCGGAAAGCGATCGAGGAAGTTGACGCGGCCCTGCCCATCCTGCTGCGCCAGAAGCCGGACGTGCTGGTCATCACGGGCGACCACTCCACGCCCTGCGTGATGAAAGGCCATTCCTGGCATCCGCAGCCGGTGATGCTGCATTCGGCCTTCTCCGGCTCGGACAAGCTGGAGCGGTTTACCGACACGGGCGCCAACGCCGGATCGTTGGGCGTGTTTCCGGCGAAATACCTGATACGCCTGATGCAGGCCAACGCCCGGATGCTGGACAAGTTCGGCGCGTGATGGCCCGGCTGGTATTCGATATCGAAACCTCCGCGCTGCCGCTGGAGCAATTCGACGACGCGCAGCAGGAATACCTGTTCCGCGACTGCCTGAAGATGGCCGACGAGGCGGCGCAGGCGGCGCGGCGCGCGGAAATCCAGCAACAATTCAACCTGTGGCCCTTCACGGCGCAGGTGGTCTGCGTTGCCATGCTCAACGCGGACTCCTTGCGCGGCCAGGTGCTGTTCACCGCGGAAGACTTCGAGGAGGAGGCCGACGAGGCCGGCCCGGTGGAGTTCATGGCGTGCATGGACGAGGTCGAGCTGCTGACGGCCTTTTGGGATGTGGCGAAGCACTACGAGGCCATCGTCACGTTCAACGGGCGCGGCTTTGACGTCCCTTTCCTTTACCTGCGCTCGGCCCTGCTCAATGTCCCCATTACGCGCAAAGACTGGCTTGGCTACCGTTTCCAGACCGAACCGCACTGCGACCTGGCGGAACAGTTGACCTTCTACGGCGTCAGCGGGCGCGAGGGCGCCGCCCGGCGCTTTAACCTGGACTTCTACTGCAAGGCGTTCGGGATCGAGTCGCCCAAAAGCCAGGGAGTCACCGGCGCGGATATGAATACGTTGATCGCCGCGGGCCGCTACCGCGAGATTGCGGAATACTGCCTGCGGGATGTGAAAGCCACCGTGCTCCTGTACCACCTCTGGCAGGAGCGGCTGGCGGGCATCAAGTGAAGGCCGGGGGGAAGCCGCCGGGCCCCGCCCGGAAGGAGTGGGCATGTTTCGCGGTCAGGGAGGAAGCGCGGCCGTTTGCGCGGCGGGCCGCCGGGCGGGGCGGCCCCCGGATAATCCTGACCGGCATCGGCCGCCGCAATGCGGAGGAGGTCATCCGCGCGGCCCTGGCCCGGGAACGCCCCGCCCGGGTGCTGAGCTGCGGTTTTGCCGGCGGGCTCCGGCCGGAGCTGGCGGCGGGAACGGTGCTGTTCGCCGCCGGGGCGGAAACCGGCCTGGAGCCGGCCCTGCGGGCGGCGGGCGCGCAGCCGGCGCGGTTCTATTGCGCGGACCAGGTGGCGGCCACCGCCGCCGCAAAGCAGGCGTTGCGCGCGGCCACCGGGGCGGACGCGGTGGAGATGGAGTCCGGCGCGATTAGCGCCGTCTGCCGCGAGCAGAACCTGCCCTGCGCGACCGTGCGCGTGATTCTGGACACCGCCGGGGAAGACCTGCCGCTGGATTTCAACCGGTTGATGAATGCCCGCCGCCAGTTGGACTACGGCAAGCTGGCGCTGGCGCTGGCCCTGTCCCCGGGGAAAATCAGGGAACTGCTGCGGCTGCGCCGGCGGGCCGAGGCGGCCGCCGAAAAACTGGCGCGGGTGCTGGCCGCGATTACGGCGGTGTAGCTCCCGCCTCCCGGGCGGCGGCGGGCCGCAAGGGCTTCGGTTTGGCGTGCTCGCTGTAGCTGATCAGGGCGGCGCCAATCACGATGAACACCACCCCGGCCCAGCGGAGGGAGGAAACCCGTTCCCCCAGAAAGAGAATCGCCGCGAGGGTGGTCATCACAAAACTCAGGGCGGTCAGGGGCCAGAGGAAGCTGACCTCGCTTTTCGCCAGCAGAAACAGCAGGCAGGCAAAGAACAACGCCTCGAAAAAGACGCCCAGGAGCACGTTGCCATTGGTGATGCCGGCCTGGGCGACCCGGAGGATCTCAGCCGCGCTGACGCTCTTCACCTCGCCGATCTGCCCGATGCCTTTTTTGAGCAACACGACGCCGGCCGCCTCGAAGACCAGCCCGATAAGGAGGATGAACAGCAGTTTAGCCATATTACAAATCCTGATAGCGAATCAATTCAATGCCAAGGCGCTTCACCTGTTCCCGCACGCGCGGGCTGACCAGGGCATCGAACTCATGCTTAAAGTCGTCGAGCGAAGGGTGGGAGTAAAGCTCTGACTCGCCCGCCGGGAGCTGCGGGAGCAGGCGCTGGAGATAGGCTTCATCCACGCGCGCATTTTGCAGCAGGCCAAAGACGGCGCGCGGATGCTTGATGCCGGACCGGGCCAGCGCCGGGCGGGCGCGCGCGGCCAGCCTGTGAAAAATCACCGCGTGCCCCAATCGCGAGAAAAAGCGGCCGGAGGCCAGGCGCAGGTTCAGGCGGAAGGGATCCGAAGTCAGGCGCAGGCACTGAATGCCGAGCGGCGCGGCGTCGTCCATGAGCAGGCGGAATATCGTCGGGTGCAGATGCAGGTGCAGATGGCCGTTGACGTGGTCCAGCGGCAGGCCCGTGGCGCGGAACTTCGCAAACTGCGCATGGATTTCCCGCCGCAACTGCCCGTGCAGCCGGCGCCGGAAGAAATAGCGAAACCCCGCCCCCGCCGGATTGCGGCTGAACTCGCCGCGCGCATCAACCAGGCCGGGAATCTCGGCCCGCGGCAGAACCGCGGAACCGCGGACCAGGGTCAGGTGCAGCCCCACCCCCAGCCGCGGATGCGTGCGGGCCAGTGCGACCGCCTCCGCGAACGCCGCTCCGCCTACCATCAGGCTGGCGGTCGTCAGGATGCCTTCCCGGTGGGCCCGGATCACCGCCTGGTTGATGGCGGAGGAGCGTCCGAAATCGTCGGCATTGACGATCAGGCGGCGCGGGGGGGAGAGCGGCTGGAATCCGCTAGACGCCATAGTCAGCCGGCTCGGCGCCCGCAACATGCCGGCCCCACGCGCGCAGGATGAGCAGCAGCTTGTGCGCCCGGTTGAGCCGTATCGGCGCGGGGCCAAAAACCCGGAAGCGCCGCCGCTCCAGCTTGCGCAGCAGCCGCCCATAGACGCACCCCATCAGTTCGGCCGCCACCATCGAGCGGCGGTCCGCGGCGGGGAGCGTCTCCCGGGCCGCCTGGTAAAACTGGCGCGCGCGCCCGGCCACGCTGGCGGCCAGGTCGCCAAACCGCGTTGAATATTCCAGCCGCAGGATTTCCTCCGGCGCAACCTTGAACCGGGCCAGCTCCGCCAGCGGCAGGTAGATCCGGCCGCGCTCGGCATCCGTGCGCACATCGCGCAGGATATTGGTCAGTTGCAGCGCCTTGCCCAGGTTGACCGCGTAATCGCGGCACCCCGGGTTCCGGTATCCGAACACTTCGATGCTGAGCAGGCCGACCACCGACGCGACGCGGTAGCAATAGAGGTCCAGCCGCTCATAATCTTCATAACGCGTGCAGTCGAGATCCATCTCCACGCCTTGCAGCAGGGCGTCAAAATGCTCAAATGCCAGCCCATACTGGTGGATGAACGGCTGCAGTTCGCGATTGACGGCCAGGCGGGGCGTTTCCGTGCCGCAAGCCCGCCGGACATCCGCCCGCCAGGCCGCCAGTTGTTCGCGCCGCTGCGCCGTGGAAAGGGATTCCTCGTCGGCCACATCATCCACCTCGCGGCAGAAGGCGTAAAGGGCGGACATGGCATTGCGTTTGGCCGCCGGCAGAAGCACGAACGCCAGAGCCAGGTTGGACGCGCTTTTCCGCGTGATCTTCCGGCTGGCCTGCATGGGGCAAGTCTAAGGGGCGGGCGGGATGTCAGGACGAATGGCGGGCAATCCGCCGGTTTCGGCCAGGGTCGGATTGCGGCGGCGGTGTTTGCGCCGCGAGCGCCGGCGCCGGCGCGGCGTGCCCGGCGCGGCCGCCGCCGGCCCGTTGACCGGGCCGCGCGCCGCCGGACGCGGTCGGGAGGCATGATGATGCCACGAATGCCGCGAATGGCGGCGGCGTGGTTTCCGCAGGTAAACCGCCCACAGCACCAGCACCAGCGTCACCGCGGCAAGCGCGCTAAACATCAGCAGGGCCGCAGGGCTGGGCGGCCGTATGGATTGCCACGTTCTGACCACGTCGTCCACGGTAACGACGTTCAGGAAAAACAGCGGCAGGCTCATGGCTAGGGGGCTTTGCCCGGCGCGGCGGACGAGTCTTCCTCCGCGTCCGTCCCGGTCGTGATGTTCAACCGCTGCATCCGGTAGCGCAGGGCATGGCGGCTGACTTTTAATTGTTCCGCCGTCCGGGTCAGGCTGTAATGGTTCTGCTCCAGCATGGCCGTGATGAGCTCGCGCTCGAAATCCGCCATCCGGTCGTCCAGCGACTCTGAACCGGTGAGGCGCGGCGCGGCCTTTTTGTGCAGGCGCCCCTCCAACTGGAAGTCCGGCAGGCTCGCCGCCTGGATTTCCGGGGTGGTCTCCAGGATCAGCGCCCGCTCGATTACGTTGCGCAACTCGCGCACGTTGCCGGGCCAGTGATGCGCCTGCAGTTTCTGCCGGGCGGCGCGGGAAATCGCCCGGGTCTTTTTGTGCAGCGCCTCGTTGAAGGCCTGCAGGAAGTAATCGGCCAGCAGCAGCACGTCCTCGCCGCGCTCGCGCAGCGGCGGCAGGCGGAACTGCACCACGTTGAGCCGGTGAAACAGGTCCTCCCGAAACTGGCCCTGGCGAATGGCCTCGACGATGTCGCGGTTGGTGGCGGCGATCAGCCGGACGTTGACCCGCAATTCCGCGGTGCCTCCCACGCGCAGGAAGGAACCATCCTCCAGGAACCGCAGGAGCTTGGCCTGGAGGGGGCGGCTCATATCCGCAATCTCGTCCAGGAAAATCGTCCCGCCGTCGGCTTCCTCCACGCGCCCGGGCTTCTGTTTCAACGCGCCGGTGAAGGCGCCCTTCTCGTGGCCAAACAACTCGCTTTCCAGCAGGGCTTCCGGAATGGCGGCGCAGTTGATCCGCACGTACGCCGCCCCGGAACGCTGGCTCAGGCTGTGCAGGGCGCCGGCCACCAGCTCCTTGCCCGTGCCGCTCTCGCCCAGCACCAGCACGCGGGCATCGGTCGGGGCGACCGTTTGAATAAGCTGGCGCAAATCGCGCATCTTCTGGCAGGCGCCAACGATCTGGTCGAGCCGCCAGCTCTCGGCCGCGCGCGCCCGCAGCGAGGCGTTTTCCCGCAGCAGGCGGTAGCGCTCGGCGCACCGCGCCGCGGCGTGCAGCAATTCCTCGGGCGCGAACGGTTTGGCCAGATAATCCATCGCGCCGGCCTTGATGGCCTCGACGGCCAGCTTCGGCGTGGCGTAGGCCGTGATCATCAAAACCGGCAGGTCCGGCCATTGCGCCCGCACCTTGCCCAGCAACTCGTAGCCGCTCATCCCCCCGAGCCGCACATCCGTGATGACCATGAAGAACTCCTCCCGCTCCAGCAGTTCCAGCGCTTCCTCGGCCGATTCCACCGTCCGCACGCCATACCGCTCGTCGGTCAGCACCGTTTTGAGCGACAGGCGCATGTTCTTCTCGTCATCCACCACGAGCACCGGGGGCAGGCGGCTGCTCATGATCGCGGCCTCCTTTCCGCCGGCGCGGGCCGCCCGGGGCGCCCACCCCACACCCCCGCGCCCGCGCGGGCGCGCGTTTTCGCCGGGAGCTGGTGAGCAAGCGGTTTCACTGCGGTCTGGCCAGTTTTATCAAAGCCTTGGCGGGAAACATTAGCACAAACCGCGCGCCCTTTTCAAGCGCCGATTCCACCCGCACGCTCCCGCCGTACAGCTCGACATTATGTTTGACCGTGGCCAGCCCCAGGCCGGTGCCTTTCTCTTTGGTCGTGAAATAGGCCTCGAAGATTTTCTCCAGCTTGTCGGGCGGAATCCCCGGCCCGTCATCGCGCACCGCGATTTCAATCGAATGATCGCCATGGCACACGGCGCTGACGGTGATCTGGCCCCCGGCGGCGCCCAGGGCTTCGCGCGCGTTCTGCAGCAGGTTCACCACCGCGTCCACCAGGTGGCGCCGCTGCATGAACAGCGGCGGAAACTCGCCGGCATACTGGCGGTGAATCCGGACCGGATACTCCGCCGCGGGTGGAAAAACCTGGGCAATGGCCTTGTCCAGCTCCTCCCCCACGGCCAGCTTTTCCACGTGGCCCTCGCTCAACTGCGCATAGCCCATGATCTGGGTGATGATCCGGTCGGAATGCGCCACCTCCTCCTGGATGATCTGGATTTGCTCCGCCCCGATCGGCCGCCCCTGCGTCAGCGCCCGCTGCAGGCTGAAGGCCGCGTTGTTGATAATGGCGAGCGGATTCTTCATCTGGTGCGCAAACTCCGCCGCCACGCGCCCGGCCGAGCGCAACTGGCCCTCCCGCATGGCAAACTCGCGCTCCTCTTCCACCACCCGCCGCTGCCGCTCCAGCAGCACTTGCACCCCGTAGCAGCAGATGGTCATCAGCACGAGCAGCGCCAGCCGCAGCGTCAGCGTCTGCGTCGGTTCGTCCGCCGAGGCGTAGAATCCCAGGCTGGCCCGCATGGATTCGTCCAGGTTTTGCGCGGCAGGGTGCCGGCTCGGAAGCGGCGGCGCGACGGGCAGGAGCTGGTCCGTCGTCTCGGGCGGCGCGACCCCCTCGGGCGCGGGCGGGGGAGCCAACCCGCGGACCGGCGGCGCGTTGGAAGCCCGCGCCATGCGCAGCGGGGCCGGCCACGCCATCCGCGTCAGGTACTCCTCCTCCAGGGTTTTGTTGATCTCGATGTTGACGGAGCCGGCCATGATGTAGCAGCCGGTCAGGGTCAGGTTGAGCAGCAACTGGGAGGTCGCCCGCGGAACGCTCACCGCCCCGCGGATAATCAGCCCCAGGAAAAGCCAGTACAGAATGCTGTCGTATCCCCCGGTCACCACCACCAGCGCCGACAGGAAGATGCCGTCCACCAGGCTGATGGCAAACACCGCCCACTGGACCAGCAACAGCGGCAGCCGCCGCATGCCCAGCAACAGGCCGCCCACCACGGCGTTGGCCGCAATATAGACCCAGAGAAAATACTGGGTGGTCTCGACGGCGATCTCCAGCGTCCCCAGTTCTTTGACCCCCACCCAGCGCTGCTTGAAATAGAACGAGTACAGCAGCATGGCAATCACCGCCGCCTTGATGGGCAGCACCAGGTCCCGCTCCAGAAACGCGATCCGGTCCTGCAGCTTGGCCGCGTCCGGCGCGGACAGCTTCAGCAGCTCCACCGCGCGGCCCGGGAGCCGCCGCAGCATCCCGGCCAGTTCCCGGAGGCTGTAATGACTCAGCCGTTGCCACAGGCCCAAGTTCATGTTCTGCCAGGCTCCCCGGGGCGGGCGGGTTCCTCCGGGAAATCAATCGCGCCGCCGCGCCAGCGGGCGCCGCCGCAGCAGCGCCAGCGCGCGTTCCGCCACCTGCGCCACCGGCCACAGCCGCCCCACCCCCTCATCGCCGCACGCCAGCACGCCTTTTTCCGGGCCAATAAACTCCACGCCGCGGGCCTTGAGCGTGGCCACGTTCTGCTGCGTCGCCGGGTGCAGCCACATCTTCCCGTTCATCGCGGGGGCAATGAGCGTTTTGGCGTTCGGGTTCAACGCCAGCGCCACGCAGCTCAGGGCATCATCGGCCAGCCCCAGCGCCAGCCGGGCAATCGTGCGCGCCGTGGCCGGGGCGATCAGCAGCAAATCCGCCTCGTCCGCCAGCTTGATATGCGCCGGCCGCCAGCCGTCCTCCGCGTCATACAAATCGGTAATCACCGGGTGGCGCGACAGCGTCTTGAACGTCACCGCCGTGACGAACCGCTGCGCGTCGGCCGTCATCACCACCCGCACCGCGCAGCCCTTTTGGGTCAGCAAGCTCGCCAGTTCAACGGCTTTGGCCGCCGCAATCGAACCGGTCACTCCCAGGACAATGTTATTTTCTGTGCTCATCGGGTTTAAAACTCGGGGGCCGGCGCCCGCGTCGAGCGCAGCTTCTCGGCCTCCAGAATCGTCAGCATCCGCCGCAAATCCTCCGGGATGGTGGCGCTGATCAGCAAATAATCAAAGTGCCGCCATTGGGCGATCTCCTGCCGCGCCACGCCCAGGCGCTTCTGGATCACCGCCTCCGCGTCCGTGCCGCGCTTGCGCAGGCGCCCCTCCAGGCTCGCCATCGAAGGCGGCGTCAAAAAGACCGAGACCAGCGCGCGGCTCAATTCCGGGTCCTCCCGCGCCCGCTCGCGGATCGTCGCCGCGCCCTGCACGTCCACGTTGAGCAGCACATCCTGGCCCTGCCGCAGCTTGCCCCGCACCTCCGACTTCAGCGTGCCGTAGCTGTAGCCGTAAACCGTGGCGTGCTCCAGAAAGTGCCCCGCCTGCACCCGCTTGAGAAACGCCGCCGCGTCCAAAAAGTAGTAATCCACCCCCTCGCGCTCGCCCTCCCGCGGCGGCCGCGTCGTGCAGGTCACCACCCGCGTCATCCGCGGCCGCGCGGCGAGCAACTGCTGGCACAGCGTCGTTTTGCCCGCGCCCGACGGCGCGGAGATGACCACCAGCAACGGGCTCGACGCGGGGGACAGGCCGGCGGCGCTGCCCGCGCCGGACTCGGGGCCGGGCGCGCCCGGACGGGGTTCGTGGTTTTCGCCATTCATCATTCTACATTCTGCGCCTGCTCGCGGAACTTTTCCAACTCCGCTTTGAGCGTCACGACTTCGCGCGAAATCAAGCGGTCATTGGCCTTGGCGCCGATGGTGTTGATCTCGCGGTTGATTTCCTGCGCCAGAAAATCCAGCATCCGGCCCACCGGCTCCTTCGCTTTCCGGCCATCCTCGAACTGCATGAAATGGCTTTGCAGCCGGGTCAGCTCCTCCGAAATGTCCGCGCGGTCGGCGAAATAGACCACCTCCTTGAGCAGGCGCTCGTCATTCGCAACGGGCGCCTCCAGCCCGGCGCTCTTGATTCGTTCCAGTAGTTGCCGCCGGTAATGCCGGGCGACCATGGGCGCGCGCGCGGCAATGCGGGCCGCGGCCTTCCGCATCACCGCCACCCGCTTCGCCAGGTCCCGCGCCAGGTGCGCCCCCTCGCGCTCCCGCATCTTCACCATTTGCGCCAGGGCCCGCTTGAGCGCCTTCTGCACCGCCGGCCAAAAATCCTCCTCCACCGCCAGATCCTCATCCGTCTGGAATACCCCCGGCGCCCGCGTCACCTGGTCCAGCGTGACCGGGCCCGCCAGCCCGAGCTGCCGCGCCAGGCGGGTCAACTCGCGCGCATACGCGCGGGCCAGCGGCACATTCAAACGCACCCGCGGCGCCGCCGGGCCCGCGCCCGCATGCAGAGAAACCCGCGCCGTCAGCCGCCCCCGCGCCACGCAGCCGCTGATCACCTCGCGAATCTGCGCCTCCAGCAACTCCAATTGCCGCGGCAGGCTGATGGCGATTTCCGACTGCTTCCGGTTCACCGAACTGATCTCCACGGTCACCGTGAAGCCGTCCTTCGAGCAATCCCCGCGCCCATAACCGGTCATTGATTTCATTGCCGCCAGTATAGAAAATCCTCCAGAAACTGGCTAATCAATTCTATCTCCGCCCCGCCGCATCTCCCGGCCTCCGCAGACTCGCCGCCGGGCCTAAACCGGGCTGATTCAGATTTCGCATCCCATTCGGCTCTGCGAAACGCTCAAGTCCCTGACTTTGCGGGTAAAAGACATTCGGAACCCGGCGGCCAGCCCCTGGAACCGCCAGCTTAACAGCTCGTTGAGGCCAACCGCCGGCCTGCCAAGCCCGCTTCGGCCTCAGTAGAAGAAGGAATCGCGGTTGAAACGCATAACGTCAACGTTTCAGATAAGGCCTTCTCGAAGCCAAAAGCCATCCGGACACCCGCCCGCCCTTGAAAAACCGCCTTTTGTCATCCCTGGCTTCATAACTGACTGCTTTTACAGAGCTTGGCAATTATCCCTCCATCCCCTCTCTTCGTTTCGGCCTTTCCAGGCATCCCCATCCACTATCCAGATACCTTGGAAATACCCTGCCATCGCGCCATGTACAAGGGGTGTACAAGGGATGCCCATCGGGTGTACCAGCTAAAATCAGTTGTGTCCGTCAAGTTCAGCAAATTGGTTATCATGGTTTCCACTCAAGGTGTTTCTTGGCTTGCCCCCTGCGGCGGCGCCGCCGCAGGGGGCAAAATCGCGCGCTACGCCGCCACCGCGAGCGCCGGCGCTTTCTTT
>JAAYVL010000009.1 GCA_012517205.1 Verrucomicrobiota bacterium | reverse complement strand
GGCGCCGGTGATTACGCAGCAGCCGCAGCCGGCGGAGCAGAGCGTGACGGTGGGGCAGGGTGCGAGTTTTACGGTGGAGGCGACGGGGACGGCGCCGTTGAGCTACCAGTGGCGGCATAATGGGGTTCCGCTGGCGGGCGCTACGGCGAGCAGCTACACCCGGAACAATGTAGAGATCAGTGACGCGGGCAATTATTCGGTGGTCATTACCAATGTGGCCGGGAGCGTGGTTAGCTCCAATGCCATTCTGGAGGTTCACCTGCCTGCTCCGCCGCAGATTGACCGTATTCGCCTGCTACCTGGCGGCCAAATCGAACTGCGGGTCAGTGGGGCGCCGGGGCATTACGCCGTTGAAAGCTCGACCAACTTCGTAAACTGGATGGAGCTGACCAATTTCGTCACTTCAGAAAGTGTCTTCGAATATATCGAGGTGGAGACCAGCCTGCCTCAGCGATTTTACCGGGTGAAGCTGATCCCTTAACCAGGGTTGATTGTTTTACCAAGGCCACGCTGCCAGGGGCGGGATTTGCAGACGCCCGCGCGGGTGAACGCAAACCGGTGCGACTGCCGCTCCGGTGCCGGATTGACACCGGTCTCGAAAAGCGTAAGATGGGCGCATATTAGCAGCCCGATCATGCACAGGCGCAACCGTCACTGATTGTTTCCCGGTTTTGATTATCCGCTTCTACCTATGAACTTGATTCATCCTAAAACGACAATCCTTGCCGCCTTCCTCTTGTTTTGGTTCAACGGCTTGACCTGGGCTGACGAGTGGCGCGCGTTCTGGGTGGACGCCTGGGGGCCGGGGCACCTGCGCCAAAGCGAGGTGGACACCCTGCTCGGGGTCCCCGGCACGAGCAAAGCCGGTCGAATCCGTGATGCCAACTGCAACGCCGTCTTTGTGCAAGTCCGTCGGAATTGCGACGCCTGCTATCCCTCCAGCATGGGCGAGCCATACATGTCCGGCCTTACACCGGCCAACTTTAACGCCTTGCAAGCGGTCATCAATGCCGCGCACGATACTACCGGCGGCAAAAAACGCATCGAGGTTCACTGCTGGATGGTCGCCTTCCGCACGAGCGGCGGCGCAGTGTATAAGCGGCATATTGATCCTCCACCGGCAGTTTAGTCCACCTTGACAACTATTGGCCGAGCCGCGATGCCGATGGCAATGAGGTTGATGATAAGGCCTTTGATCCCGGCCATCCGCTGGTCTTGAAATATACCGTGGATGTGGCCATGGATTTAGTGAGCAACTTCGACCTTGACGGCATCCATTACGACTACATCCGCTTCACCGCCGGCAACCAGGGCTACAACCCAACCAGCATCGCGCGCTACAATGCCCGTTATGGTTTGACCGGCCAGCCGTCGCCTGCCGATCCGCAATTCCAGCAGTGGCGGCGCGATCAAGTCAGCGCGGTGGTGCGCCAGGTCTATGCGCGCCTCCAAAAAGCCAAACCCTGGGTCAAACAGTCCGGCTCCTTCGTCACTTGGAATCCCTCGCCGGTTGCCTCCACCCGGGAGGCTTTTCAGAACACCCGTCCTTACTATGACGTGTATTGCGATTGGGATAGCTGGATGGAAGAAGGAATAGTGGATATGGCGGTGCCGATGACTTACTACCGCCAGCACCAACTCCCCAATGATTACCTTCGGTGGATAAACTTCGAGAAAGACCGCCGGTTCAATCGCCACATGATCATCGGCCCCGGCGTTTATATGAATTACCTGACTAATGCCGTCCTCCATTTGCAGATGACCCGCACGCCATCTCCTCAGGGCAACTATGCCGATGGTTTCAGTGGTTACTCTTACCGCAGCCCCTATTTGGTCAAGGCAGACCCGCTGACTTATGGGGATTGGAGCGGCTTTGCCCCAGCGTTGGTCTCAAACGTTACTCCAACATGGGCCGAAATCCCCGCGATGCCCTGGAAGACAGCCCCCACCAAAGGCCATTTAATGGGCACGGTCCTTTTCGCCGACTCGGGAGCCTGGGCGGACGGCGCCATGGTGAACATCTCCGGGCCGACCAACCGCACGATGCGCGCGGACGCCACGGGTTTCTATGCGTTTATTGATTTGCCCCCGGGCAACTACACCGTTGCCGCCAGCAAGCCTGACTATGCGACCGCATCGGCAAACGTCAACATTGCCCTTGGCGCGGTTACCGGCAATATGTATGAACAAAACTTCTCTTTAATCGTGCCTCCGGCCTCGCCGGTTTTGGTTTGGGGCGACAATACTTTTGGGCAAAGCGCGGCACCGGAGTTGGCGACGAACGCCATCGCCGTGGCGGCGGGCGCCTGGCATACGCTGGCCCTGCGAGCCGATGGCCGGGTGGTGGCCTGGGGAGACAATTCGAGCGGTCAGTGTGGGGATGGAGAGCCGATGACCAATGCCCTGGCCATTGCCGCCGGGGGTTATCATAACCTGGCCATACAGAGGGACGGAGCGGTGGTGGCGTGGGGGGCCAACGATTACGGCCAGGCCAGCGTGCCGCCGGGCTTGGGCGATGTGATTGCGGTGGCTGCGGGGACGTGGCACAGCGTGGCCTTGCGGGCCAACGGCACGGTGGTGGTATGGGGAGATGACAGTTTTGGGCAAAAGAGCCGGCAACCGGCCGGGTTGACGCAGGTGGTGGCGGTGGCGGCGGGAGGCAATCATACCTTGGCC
>JAAYVL010000089.1 GCA_012517205.1 Verrucomicrobiota bacterium | reverse complement strand
GGGGGCGCCCGCGTCCGGGCCGGCGGGCGGGGCGGCGGCGGCGGCGGCCCAGTCTTCCAGCACGGGGAGGTTTTCCGGCGCCGCCGGGGAGGCGGCTTCGCAGACTTTGCGCAACAGGCGGTCGTAGTCCGCGGGCTCGAGTTGAAGCTCATCCGGGGGCGGCAGTGCCTGGCCCGCCGCGGCCAGTTCCTCCGCGCGCGCAAGCTTGAGGCGGGCCAGCAGTTTTTGCCGGGTCAGCGCCTCGCGGTCGGTGACGGCGTTGGCGGAGGCGCTGATTTCCAGGCCCAGGGCGGGGCGCTCGTGCAGGGCCCGGGCCAGCCGGGCGAGCTTGTTGGTTTGCGGGCCGGCCAGCGTGGCGGCGCCGGCGGGGAAGTCCACGTATTGCAAATCCTCGCCGCCGCCGCCGGTGATCGCGCCCAGCAGCGCGAAGGGCGACGCGGCCACTTTCAACAGGAGGTTCGAGAGCGTTTTTCCCAGGATCGCGCCGAGCTTGAACTTCGGGTCGTCCAGGTTGCCGCTGACCGGCAGATCGAGGGTGATCCGCCCGTTGCGGTCCTTGAGCAGGGCCACGGCGAGCTTGAGGGGCAGGTTCGGCGCGTTGGCGGCGGGGTTGCGCGCGCCGAGGGCCAGGCCGTCCAGCACGATCGTATGGCGGGCGTCCAGTTGGCGGTTGGCCACCTTGTAGGCGGCGTCGCAACTGAGCTTGCCCCGGTGGAGCGGGTGGCCCGCATATTTCTCGCTGTAAGGGGCCAGCGGCGCCAGGTCGCTGTTTTTGAGACCCAGCTTCAAATCCACCTGGAGATTTTTCGCCTCGGGGGTGATGTCGCCGGTGATCTCGAAGGGCGCCAGGGCGCTGATTTTGCCGCGAAGGTCCACGCCGGCCGGGCCGGTGGCGGGCAGGGCCAGGTTGCGGATCGTGCCGCTGAACTCCTCGAGGCGGGCATGGACGGGCGGCGCGAGCGATTCGTCGGCGGCCTGAAGGGAGCACTGCGCGAAGGCCAGGGTCCCGATCCGGAGGGGGAACGCCGCGGGCGCCGGGGCCGCCGCCGCGGCGGGCGGCGTTGCGGGGGCGCGGGCGGGGGCGGCGGCGGGCGGCGCCGGGGCCAAAGCCGTCACGTTAAGCTGGCCATTGGAGTTGACCACCAGGCTGGCTTTCAGCCCCTGGAACCTGGCTTCGTCCACGTTCAGGGCATTGGTATGCCACGCCAGCTCGATTCCGCGCAGGGCCAGCTCGTCCCACTTCGCCAGTTCGCGGCCGCCCGGCGTCTCCGCGACGGCGAACTTCGCCAGCGCCAGGTCGCCGGCAAATCGCGCCCGCGGGGCGGGAGCGGCGCCGGGCGCGTAGCGCGCCTGGCCGTTGAGGCTGAGCTCGCCCGACTGCAGCGCCAGCCGCAGTTGCCGCGCGAGGTAGGGTTGCAGCGGGGGCAGCGCCAGGCCGGCCAGGGCGATCTTTGCCGTCCCGGCCGGGGGCTGAACCGTGCCGTCCGCCTCGATGCGCACCGTGCCGCCGCCGCGCCATTTGCCCTCCACCGTCGCCGCCAGCGGCGCGTTGGGCCGGGTGGAAAAACCGGTTGCCCGGATGCGCAACCCATCCAGCCCCAACCGCGCGGGCGGCGCGGGGACGTGGTCCTCCGCCACGACCGCGAAGTCTTCCAGGCGGAACTCCGCCACGGCCACTTCCCACGGCGCGCGGGTTTCCGCCGGCGCGGCGGCGGGCGCGGCGGACGCCGGGGGCGCCGGGGGGCGCGCCACAAGCTGCCGGGCCCAATTCCATTGTCCGTCGTCCGCGCGCCGCAGCAGCGCCGCGCCGCCCCGGGCCACCACCCGCGGCAGGCGGACTTGCCGGCCGGCAAGGTGGAAGGACGCGTCCCCGGCGTCGAACTGGTTCAGCGCCAGGAGCGTTTCGCCCGCGCCGGGGTCGGTGAGCTGCAGGTGCTCGATTTTCACCGTGGCGTGGGTGATTTCCAGTTGCAGCGCCGGCTCCGCCGCCAGGCGGTACTCCCCGGAGGCGTCCAGCCGGCCGTCGGCGATCTCCGCCCGCGTCAGTTCCGCCAGGTAGGGCGCGCCGACCGCCAAACGCGCGCCGCGCACCGTGAACGTGCCCGCGGACCGCGGCGGGTTGAGCGCGAGCGTCCCCGCCCAATCCCAATGCCCGCCGTCCGCGCTGCGCAGCGTCAGCGCGTATTGCCCTTTCTCATCGCGGCGGGTGGCCAGGTTCCGCAGGTCCAGGTTCAGCGGGTGAATCTCCAGGCGCATCGGCCGGGCCGGGGTCTGGTCGGCAAAAGTGACCACGCCATTCGTGACGATCAAATGCCCGATCCGCACCGCGGGCGGCGGCTTCGGGATTTCGTCCGCCGCGGGCGCGGACGCCGGGGCGGGGCGGCCGAGATTGGCGAAGTTGCATTGCCCGGAGGCGGCGCGGAGGATCGTGGCGGTCGGGCGCTCCAGCCGGATTTCCCGGAAGGTCCAGGCCCGGTGAAAGAGCGAGGAGAGCTGGAAGTTGACGAACAGCTCGTCCCAGCCGGCGAAGGGCGTCCCATTCGTCTCCGTCAGCGCCAGGCCCTGGATGGAAAGGGTGAGGGCATACGGGTTGAACTTCACTTTTTGCACGGCGGCCTGCCGATGCGTCAGGCCAGGCAGGCGCTTGACCAGCTGCCAGCGAAGGAGCGCCGGCAGCAGAAAGAACCCCGCCAGCGTGTAAAGCAGCAGCGCCACCGCCAGCCACCGGAACCGCCGCCCCCACGGCGCCGGGGACGTCCGCCCGCGCGAGAATGACAACGAACGGCGCATACGCTCAGGAATGGAAGCGCGCCGGGGCGGCGGCTTCGGCGCGGCGCCCGCGCGGGCCGCCCGGGCATCGGCGATGCGGGCGCGGGGCGGTTGGCGCGGTTGGATGGAGCTTCATGCGTGGGAGAACGGGAGCGGCGGCTCGCCGGGGAAGCCGGACCTTCACTCGGCCTGGATGCAATAAAACGCCGCCGCCGCCGCGCCGGCCGGGGGAATCGAGAACGAGCCGGGCGTGGCCGTGTTGGTGGCGAGGCGTTGCCAGTTGGCGGGCGCGCTCGGGAGGCTGGGAGACTGGAGCAGCACAAAGCGCGCGCCCGCGCCTCCCGTGTAGTCCAGGGAAGCGCCGGCCAGGCGCGTGATCCGCACCGGGGAAGGGACGTTGGTGCGGATGCCGATCTGATGGAATCGCACGCAATCGGCATAGGTGCGGTCCGAACCCGTGCCGCCGCTGACATATTTGAAATCTATGTGCGGCTGGGTGACCCCGGGCCGGTTGGTGAGGTAGCAGGTGAAGGCCCATTGATTGCTGGAATAATTCCGCTGGAAAGCCGTGGTGTTGGTCCAGCCGCCGCCGGCCGTCGCGCCGAACACCCCGCCCAGGTCGCCGTTGGTCGAGCCTACATTCATGATGATGTCCGGCGCCACCCCCTTGCCCGGCTGGGTAATCTGCACTTCATAAATGGCATTGGCGTTGGTGCCCGCGATATGGACCAGTCCAAACCCGCCGCCCACGGACATCAGGCGGGCGGTATGCACATAGGAGCCTATGCGGGAAGGGGTGCTGACGGGCTGGGTCGCCGAGCTCTGTTCGGTGGAAGGGTTATAGGGCGTATAGTCGCCGACATTAATCCAGTAGAAGGGAAAATCCCAATTGGTGTCGCTTTGGGAGGCAACCCGCGCGGCATATACGGCGTCCTGGCCGAACGCAGCCGCCGCGCCCCCGGCAGCCATTCCGAGTAAAACCAACAGTGTGCCAACGCCAGTGGAGAGCCGGTTCGTTTTCATCTTGGTCTGCGGTCAGAGTGACGGCAGGCATCTGCCGGGCGCAAGCCTTTTCTGCCACCGGGGGCCGGGGGCGGCCCGGATCCCGGGGGCGAACCGGCGGCGGCGCGCCCGGGCGCCCGAAACCCCGGAGACCGCCCCGCGGCTGTGGTCCGGCGCGGCTTGCCGGGCGGGCTAATTCAACTGGCGGGCGCGGTAGAAGCGGGCCGCGCGAAGGGCGGCCGGGTCAGTGAACGGGAAGGCGCCGCTGGTGTTGGTGAGAGTGGCCACGGGCGCCCAGTTTAAGAGGTTGGTCGAGCCCAGGATTTCCAGCTTCAGGCCCGGGGCGCTGGAGACGGTGCATTGGAACTGGCCTCCCGCCGTGATCCGGGGAAACCGGAGCTGGATGGGCGCGATAACATTGAAGGGGTTGCTCAAGCCGATGTGGCCGGCGCCGTCGTCCGCCTTGAGCACCACCCCGGCGGCGGCGGTTTCCACCGTGATGTTTCCATTCCAGACGCCATTGACGAAGCTGCCCGACACGGGGGGGGTGATGGCGATGTCATTCGTGTATGGAACGGTATAGCGCAGATCGAGAAAGAGGCCGTATCCCGAGCCCAGGACCTGGTTGGGGAAGCCTTCTTCGTAAATGTAATAGCAGTCCTGGCCGATGGTGCCATGGGCAAACGTCGTGGGCCACGTCCCGGTGTAAACCGTGTAGTATCGCGGGACCCCGGCCGGGAAAAGGGCGGCCAACCGATACGGCGTGCCGGCCGAGAGCAAAACGGGGGCGTCCAGCGCCGTCTCAGTCCAGGTGCCGGGCGGGTTGGTCACGCTCCGGGAAGCGATGAACGTCCCCGCCCCGGTCCATAGCGTGATTTTGGTGCCGCTGTAGGAGCGAACGGCGAAGGCCAGCAAATTCGTGGCCGGTGTGAACTCATAGCCCTGGGTCCACGCGTAGTTGGGGTCGGTTTGGGATTGCGGGCTTCCCAGGTTTCCGAGCAGGGTGTTGGTCGCGAGAGCGCCCGGGGAGCAGGCGCTGAGCGCCACCGGGCCGGCGAAACCAGTCACGATGCCGTTGTCGGCGTTCAGGGCGGTCAGGGTGGCGCTCAACGGCGCGCCGACGCTCTGGGTGGCGCCGATGGCGCTCCATTCCAGGCGATCCAGCACGGTCGGGAGCTGGTTCAGCGTGAAGTTGGCGCCCCAGTAATTCCCGCAGGTGGCCGTCAAATTCACGGAGACGCCGGTCGTGAAATTGCTGACGGCGCTGCTGAAATCGGCCTTGCTGACGGTGAGCGTGTAGGTGGAGGAGGCGGGAATCCGGGCCAGGGCATAAATGCCGTTGGTATCGGTCGTGGCCGTATAAGTGCCGCCGCCGGTGCGAACGGCCGAAACCGTCGCATTGGCGACCGGCCGGGCGCGCTGGTCCAGCACCCGGCCGCTGATAATCTCGCCGGTGCCGTTCGTGTAGGCGTTGTAAATGCATTTGGTTATCGTGGTGAAGGTGTAAACCGCCGCGTCAATGAAGGGTAGCGCATACCAGGCATTGGCGCCGCCCGACCAGCCCAGGTTCAGGTGGTGGTAGAGCGTGGCCAGATGGTAGCCGTAGCCGTCCACCACCACCGCATGCCCGCCGTTGGGCCCGTCTATGCCCAGCAGGACGGGCCCGCGGGCATCCAGGTTGGGGTTGATCATGCGCGTCAGGCTCTCGCCGATATTCTTATTGTTTTTCCAGCCCTGCGCGGCATGGCTGAACTTGAACGTGCCCAGCAGCGCGCCCTTGACGTCCAGCACCGACGCCGCCGAGCCATTGGCGGCATAATCGGTGTTCACGGTGGCGCCGGCATCCGCGACTAATGCGCCGATCGCCTGGCATTGGGCGGTGGTGGGGGTGGCGGGCGGCGCCAGGGGCATATCGCTCCACAGGTACGGCCCGCCGCTGCCGTTGCCGCCGCGCAACGAGTAGGCCTGGGGAACACCCCGGACGGAGATGGTAAAGCTCGCCGTCCCGACGCCGGTGTCGGGATACTGGTAGTAGCGTAGGAATTGCGCCATCGCCGTCGCGACGCAGCCCGACGGATAGTTGGTGGTGCGGCCGGGGCCGTAGGGCGGGGTGTAATAATTATAGCAGGCGGCCAGCCCGACTCCGGCGGCCGTTTCCTGGTCCCAGGTACTCTGGAGGAGCGGCGCCACCCGGAGGTCGGACACAACGATAAGCCCCTTGGGCGTGGCGGCGGCGTCGTCCGCCCGGGCGCAAAGCTGCTGCCACTTGGCTTGCGCCTGGGCGGCGGCGGAACCCGGAACCGCGGGGCCGGCCTTGCGCGCGCGGGCCATGCGGCCGGCCAAATCCCGGCTGGCCAGCGCGCCGAGGGGATTATCCTCCGACGGAACAAACTTGCCGGCGGCGGCAAAGCCAATGATGGGCTCGACCAGGTCATCGGCGGCCACAAGGACAAAGCCCGCGGGCGCCAGGCTCACGATGTGGTAAAGCGGGTTGCCGGCTTTGTCGCTGGCCGTGTCCACCTGCCGCACGGATCGGCCCAGGGCTTCGCCGAAGGGCGTTGCGGACAAGTCCAGCCAGCCGGCGACCGCCGCCGCCGCCTGCTCCGCGCTGGCCGGCGCGGCTTGCACGGCGGGCCCGGAGGCGCGGAGCAGAAGCAATCCCAGGAACGCCGGCAGAGCCGAACGAAACCGCACAGGCACCGAAAAAGGCAATTTCACGAGCCATTTTATACCCGATCGCCGGGTTTGACAAATCCGCGTTGCCGAACGGCGCGACGGGAGGATTCCGACGTCCTTTGCCCCGGCCCGCCGGCCCCGGGCGGCCGCCTCCCGGCGAAAACAGGCCGGTGAAGCGGGGTTTTCCGGCCTTTCGGTTGAACGCAATTTCTGGTTTAATTGTCCATCGCACAGTAAGATTGCAAAACCAATGAATACTGGAATCAACGCCATTAACGCGGCGGTGCAGGAAGCGGGAGCCTTTGTGCGCCCGCTGTTTAACGAGTTGGGCAAGGTGATCGTGGGGCAGACGTATCTGGTCGAGCGGCTGGTCATCGGGCTGCTGGCCAATGGCCACGTGCTGCTGGAAGGGGTGCCGGGGCTCGCCAAAACGCTGGCGGTCAAGTCGCTGGCCAACTGCCTGAATGTGAAGTTCGCGCGGCTGCAATTCACGCCCGACATGCTGCCGGCCGACGTCGTCGGCACGCAGATTTACAACCCGCAGGCGGGGACCTTCTCGACCCGCAAGGGGCCCATCTTTGCCAACCTGGTGCTGGCCGACGAAATCAACCGTGCGCCGGCCAAGGTGCAAAGCGCGCTGCTCGAGGCGATGCAGGAAAAGCAGGTCACCATCGGCGACCATACGTTTCCACTCGAGGAGCCGTTTCTGGTGCTGGCCACACAAAACCCGATCGAGCAGGAGGGCACCTACCCGCTGCCCGAAGCGCAGGTTGACCGCTTCATGCTCAAGCTCAAGATCGGCTACCCCTCCCGCGCCGAAGAGCGCCAAATCCTCGAGCTCATGGCCCGCACCTCCGGCACCCCGGTCACCGGCCGGGTGGTCGAACCCCGGCAGATTCTCCATGCCCGCCAGGTCCTCAACGACATCTACATGGATGACAAGGTCAAGGATTACATCGTGGACCTGGTCTGCGCCACCCGCGACCCGGAGGCGCACAAAATCCAGGTCCGGGAGTTCATCCAGCTCGGCGCCTCGCCGCGCGCCACCATCTACCTCACGCTGGCCGCGAAGGCCTATGCCTTCCTCAAAGGCCGGGGCTACGTCACGCCGCAGGATGTCAAGAGCATCGGCATGGACGTGCTGCGCCATCGCGTGGCCATTACCTACGAGGCCGAGGCGGAGGAGAAAACCAGCGAGACCATCATCCAGAAAATCTTCGACGAGCTGCCGGTACCGTAGGCGAGCCCGGAACCCTGCCCGAGGAATGAGGTCGTGAGACGTTGGCCCTGCATCGGACGCCCCCGCCGCCAGCCTGGCTGCTGACATGATTCCGCGCGAGATTCTCAAGAAGATCCGGCAGATTGAGATTCGCACCAACCGCCTGGTGAGCGAAACCCTGGCGGGCCAGTACCACAGCGTCTTCAAGGGGCAGGGCATGAACTTTGACGAGGTGCGCGAGTATCAACCCGGGGACGAGGTGCGCTTCATAGACTGGAACGTCACGGCGCGGATGAACCATCCGTTCGTGAAAAAGTTCGTCGAGGAACGCGAGCTGACGCTCATGCTGGTGGTGGACGCCAGCGGCTCGGGCCGGTTCGGCTCGCACGCGCAATCCAAACGCGAGCTGGCGGCGGAAATCGCCTCGGTGCTGGCCTTCTCGGCCATCCGCAACAACGACAAGGTGGGGCTGATTCTGTTTACGGACGGGGTGGAAAAGTTCATCCCGCCGCGCAAAGGCCGCCGCCACGTCCTGCGCGTGATTCGCGAGGTGCTTTTCTTCGAGCCGCGGCATCGCGGAACCGATTTGAACGGCGCGCTGGAGTTTCTGCTGCGCGTCACGCCGCACCGGGCCATTGCGGTGCTGATTTCCGATTTCATCGGCTCGCCGGTGGAAGTGTCCGGACGGCGCCGGCGCAAGGTGCGCCCCCAGATGATGCTGCTGGAATCGCTCGCCCAGGCCTCCCTGACCATGCTGCGCCAGGCCAACCGTCGCCATGACGTGGTCGCCGTCCAGATTATGGACCGGTATGAACTGGAATTGCCGGCGCTGGGCCGGCTGGTGCTCAACGACGCCGAAACGGGCGAGGTCGTCGAAATCAACACCAGCGACGAACGCAAGCGCGCCGCTTTTGCGGAACGCCAGGCCCGCGCCCAGGCGGACCTGGCGCGGCTGTTTCGTTCCGCCGGCATTGACGCCATCCGCCTGCGCACCGACCAGCCCTACGCGGCCGAGCTGGGCCGGTTTTTCGAGACGAGAGAGAAACGGAGGCTGCGAGGATAAGTATGCGCGGAGGCGTTCAAACAGGGAAGCCGGGCGGGCACGCCGTACGGGGCGCGTATGGCGCGGGAACCACCGCGGGCCCAGTCTCCGCCCCCCAGCGCCCATGACCGCCACCAACCTCCATCCCTCCGCGCTGGCGGCCGCCCACACCGGCACCAACGCGCTGCGCGACATCAAGCCGCCGGTGGAGATCCCCAGCGGCTGGGCCTGGGTCCTCTGGGGGCTGCTGGTGCTGGCGATCGCCGCGCTGGCGTTCTGGGCGTGGCGCTATTGGCGGAAACGGCGCGCGCTGGCCCGGATTATCCCGGCCGTGCCGCCGCATCTCCGCGCGAAACAAAAACTGCGCGAGGCGCTGGCCCTCCTCGGCCAGCCCCGCGAGTTTTGCATTCTCGTGTCCGACACCATCCGCGGGTACCTGGAAGAACGGTTCGACTTCCGGGCGCCCGAACGCACCACGGAGGAGTTCCTCCACGAGCTGCGGGGAACACCGTTGCTGACGCCGGACCAAAAGGACAGTCTGGGCGAGTTTCTCCAGCGCTGTGACCTGGTGAAATTTGCCAAATACGAGCCCAGTCCGCCCGAACTGGAGGGCCTGCACGCCTCCGCGCTGCGTCTGGTGGAGGAAACCGAACCCGTCATGGCCACCCTGGAGGCCGTCAAGAGCGGCGCGCCCGCATGACCTTTGGCCATCCATATTTTCTGCTGCTGCTGTTGCTGTTGCCGGCGCTGGGCTGGCTCAAAGGCCGGCAGGGCAAGCCGCCGGCCTTTATCTATTCGTCGGTCCAACTGGTGCGCGGCATCCTCAATGTCTCGCGCACGCGCTCGGGGGCGTTCCTGGCGGCGTTGCGCTGGCTGGTTCTGGCCCTGCTGATCCTTGCGCTGGCCCAGCCGCGCCTGATCCGGAGCGAAACAAAGGTCACGGCCAGCGGCGTGGACATCGCGGTGGCGCTGGACCTGTCGGGCAGCATGGCCTCGGAAGACTTCGAAATGAAGCATGAACGCCTCAGCCGGCTGGCAATGGCCAAGGAAGTGCTCCGCAAGTTTATCGCCAAACGGCCGGCTGACCGCATTGGCATCGTGGCCTTCGCCACCCAGGCCTATATCGCCTCGCCCCTGACCCTCGACCACGACTTCCTCCTGGAAAACCTGGCGCGGCTCGAACTGGGCATCATAGATGACAGCCGCACGGCGATCGGCTCTGCCCTGAGCGCCGCCGTCAACCGCCTCCGCGAACTCAAGTCCAAGAGTAAAATTGTGATTCTGATGACCGACGGGCAAAACAATTCCGGCAAAGTCGCCCCCCTGACGGTCGCCGAAGCCGCGCGGAAGCTCGGCGTGAAGGTCTATACCATCGGCGTCGGCACCCGGGGCATGGCGCCCATGCCGGTCTATTGGGGCGGGCGCAAAGTTGGCTACCGGCAGGAGCCGGTGAACATTGACGAGGATACGCTCCAGCAGATCGCCGACCTGACGGGAGGCAAATACTACCGCGCGGATAATTCACAGCGTTTTCAGGCGATCTATGCCGAAATTGACAAGCTGGAAAAGACCGAGGCGGAAGTGAAAAAATACTCGCATTACGACGAGCTGCTGGCCTGGTTCCTCGTGCCGGGCCTGGGCTTGCTGCTGCTGGAGATTCTTTTGCGCCACACGGTCTGGAGGAGACTGCCATGACGTTTGCCAACCCTCAGATCCTCTGGCTGCTGCTGGCGCTGCCGCCGCTGCTGCTGGCCTTCTTCTGGTGGGCGGGCCGGAAACGGCGGCTGTTGCTCACGCGATTCATCCAGGCGCGCCTGCTGCCGGATTTGACCGTCGGCATTTCCCCCACCCGCGAGCGAATTCGCGCCGGCTGCCTCGTTTTGGCCGTAGCCTGCCTGCTGCTGGCGCTGGCGCGGCCGCAGTGGGGATTCGACTGGGAGGAAGTCAAGCTGCGCGGGCTGGACATCGTGGTGGCGATTGATACCTCGAAAAGCATGCTGGCGACGGACGTCGCGCCCAACCGCCTCGCCCGGGCCAAACTCGCCGCGCTCGATTTGATGCAGCGCGCCCGGACCGACCGCCTGGGCCTGGTCGCCTTCGCGGGCTCCGCTTTCCTGCAATGCCCGCTGACCATTGACGATGCCGCCTTTCGTCAAAGCGTGGAGGCTCTTGATGTGAACATCATCCCCCAGGGCGGCACGGCCCTGGCGGAGGCGATTCAAACCGCCCTCACCGCTTACAAAGAAGGCGACAATTACAAGGTGCTCGTTCTGCTCACGGACGGCGAGGACCATGATTCGGACGCGCTGGCCGCGGCGGAAAAGGCCGCGCAAGCCGGCTTGCGCATTTTCACGGTGGGCATTGGCACGAGCGACGGGGAGATTCTGCGCGTCCAGAACCCCCAGGGCGGAAGTGATTACGTCCGCGACGAACAGGGCAATGTCGTCAAATCGCACCTGAACGAAGACCTGCTCAAGCGGATCGCCTTCGCCACCGAGGGCGGCGCCTACATCCCCTTGCGCGGGGCCAAGGCGATTGACTCACTGTACGATCAGCGCCTGGCCGGCCTGCCCAAATCCCAACATCGGGAGAAATTCATCCGCCGCTATCACGAACGGTATTATTGGCCGCTGGCGGCGGGGATTGCGTTATTGTTGGCTGAAATGTTCTTCCCGGAACGCAGGCGTGAACGCTCCGCCCCGCGCTCGCGGGACGCCACAGGCGGACGCCGCCGCACGCCGGACGCGCCGTCCCCCTCCGGGCCCCGGACTGTCTCTGTGCTTCTGGCCCTGCTCTTCTTCCCCAGCCTGCTGCTGCATCCGTGGGCGGCCCCAGCCTCCCCTTCCAGCGCGCTGCGCGAATACAAGGCCGGGAACTATGACCAGGCGCTCCGGGAATACGAACGGCTCCTCCGGCAGAACACCAATGATAGCCGCCTCCAGTTCAATGCCGGCGCCGCCGCGTACCGCAACCGGCAATTCGCGGAAGCCGCCCGGCGATTCAACGCCGCGCTGGCCTCGCCCGACCTGAAACTGCAGGGATTGGCCTACTACAACGAGGGCAATTCCCTCTACCACCTCGGCGAGCGCGCTTCCGATCCCCAGCAACGCCGGCAATCCTGGGAAAAGGCGCTCACGGACTATCAAAGCGCCTTGAAGCTTAACCCGCAGGATGCAGACGCGAAATTCAACTATGAATTCGTCAAGCAGAAGCTGGAGGAACTCCAGCAGCAGCCGCAATCGTCAAAATCGGACTCGTCCGACCAAAAACAAGACTCGAATCAAAACCAGGACCAGCAGCCGCAGCCAAACCAGGACTCATCGCAACCGGATCAGCAAAAGCAGCCGGATCAAGCAACGCCCCCGCCGGACCAAACAGACTCGAAGCAGGATTCCTCCCCGCCGCAACCGGAAGAGCAGCAACAAACGGAACAAAAACCTTCGCCGGCCGATCAACCGCAATCGGCGCAGCAAGACTCCGCTCCATCCGGGGAAAAACCGGACGAAGCAGACCAGCCAGCCGCTGCTCAGCCGCTAAACCAGATGACCCTGGAGCAGGCCCAGCAGTTGCTGGACGCACAAAAAGAGGATGAAAAGATGCTCCAGCCGCGGCCCACCGGCAAACCGCACAGATCGGGTCGGCCGGTTAAGGACTGGTAGCCCGCGCGGAAAGCGCGCCAACCGGCCCGGCCCGCATTAACCGCAGACAATGTCCCGCGGCAAGCGGTTGGAAGCGTCGAACCGCTACTCCGCTTTCTCCGCTTTCGGGGCCTTGTCCGGGCGTCCAGGCCGCGGGCCGTGAGGCTTCTTCCCGCCGGCCTCGCCCTTGGCGTGAGCGACTTCGGGACGCCGCCCGCGTTTCTCGGTCCGGGGATGCTCTTCTTTCCCGGCCTCGGCCGGCACAGGCGCCTCCGGCACCGGCAACGGCGTGCTGCTTTCGACGCGGACTTTCAGCTTGGTGGTGACGTCGGCATGCAGCCGCAACTCGACTTCGTGGTCGCCCAATGCGCGGATGGGGGTTTCCAGGTGGATCTGCTTCTTATCCAGCAGGATATCAAACTGGGTCTTGAGCTGGTCGGCAATCATGCCCGACGTAACCGTGCCGAACATCTTTCCGTCCTCGCCCGTCTTGACCGTGAGGAGGCAGAGCAGCTTCGAAACGCTCTTGGCCAGCTCATTCATGGTGTTCAACTCGTGCGCCTCGCGCTCGGCGCGGCGCGCTCGGAGCGCCTCGATGCGGCGCTTGTTGGCAGCACTCAAGGGAACGGCCAGGCCCTGCGGAAACAGATAATTGCGGGCATAACCGGCGGCGACTTTGACCTGGTCGGATTCAGCGCCCAGGCCGACGATTTGGTGAGTCAGTATAACTTCAGTTTTAGCCATTGGAAATCAGGTATTGCGGGTTGCTGGTTGCGCGAACGACAATCCCGCTCGCGCAGGTTGAAACTAGAACGGCACGTCGTCTTCTTCGGCCGGGCCGGGTTCCGGTGCGGGCGCGGAAGATGCGGCATCCGCCGGGACGGCCGTCCCGCGGCGCGCCGGTTCCGCGCCGGACTCGGAGCGATTGCTGTCGATGAACTGGAAGGACTCCAGCACGACCCCCAGCCGGCTGCGCTTCTGGCCCGTTTGCTTGTCATCCCACTGATCCAGGCGAAGCCGGCCCTCAATGAGTATCGGACGCCCCTTCTTCAGGTATTGCCCGATGGTCTCCGCCTGTTTGCCGAACGCGTCAATATCCACAAACGTGACCTCTTCCCTGGTTTCGCCCGTCTCGGTTTTCCAGACCCGGTTTACCGCCAAGCCAAGTTTGGCGATGGCCACCCCTTTGGGGGTGTAGCGCAATTCCGGGTCGCGCGTCAAATTGCCAACCAGGATAACTTTGTTAAAGCTGGCCATAAACGTCCTTAGTTGGCCGCTGCGGCCGGCTTAACCTCGGGAGCGTTGGTGAACAACACCCGGAAGACCTCGTCATTCGAGGCAAACCGGCGCTTCAACTGCTCGAGGATGGCCGGTGGCCCATGAAAAATGACATTCACGTAGAAGCCGGCGCTCATCTTCTTGTCCGCGACGCGGGCAAAGGTCTTCTTGTCCATCTTCTGCACGGTTTCCACTTTGCCGCCCAGCGTGGTGATCTCGGTGGAAATCCGGTCAACGGCATCTTTGACGCCTTCTTCTTTGCCCGCCATATCGAGGATGAACAGGCCTTCGTATCGTTTCTCTGCGTTTTTCATTAGTTTCCGGGGTCGCCTACGACTCCGTTAAATTGATTCATCGCTTTCTGTATTCCCGCATCCAGCCAGGTCTCGGCCTGGTCGGATGCCACGGTTAAAACTTTATCCAGCAACGCGGCTTCCGTCGAACTAAATCGGCCCAGCACATGGCCGGTTATTTCGCGCGCCCCGCTCTGCCGCCCTATCCCGATCCGCTGCCGCGCGTATTCACTGGTGCCCAGGTGCCCCGCAATGGACTCCAGCCCGTGATGGCCCCCGCTGCCGCCACCGGGCCGCAGCCGGACCTCGCCCAAAGGCAAATCCGCATCGTCCACCGCCACCAGCACCCGCGCCAGCGGCACCCGGTAAAACGCCAGCACCGCGCCCACCGCTTCGCCGCTCGCGTTCATATACGTCTGCGGCTGGCACAACAGCACCCGCTGCGCATTCCGCTGCGCCCAGGCCAGCCGCGCGTTGAACTTCTTTTCATAAGCCCAACCGACGCCCCAACGCCGGGCCAACCGTTCGACCATTTGAAATCCCGCGTTGTGCCGCGTCCGCGCATAATCCGCGCCGGGGTTGCCCAAACCCACGATGAGATACAGGTTCTCCATGCGGGGAGCGGGCCTGGCCGCCCGGCGCCCGCCGGGCCGCCACCCATACTATTTCTTCTTTGCGGCCGCGGGCGCGGCTTTCTTGTCGGCGGCTGCCGGGGCGGCCTTTTCGGCGGCCGGGGCCGCTTTCTCCGCGCCTTTGGCGGGTGGCGCGCCCTCTTCGCCTTCGACCTTCTTCTCTTTGATCATCTCGACCTCGCCCAGCACAGTCTCCGCCGCCGCTGCCGCTTCGGCCGCTTCCTCTTCCTCAGTGCGCGGGGCGGCCACGGCGATGACGGGAATCTGCTTGTCGCCAAGGATTTCCGTATTCGGTGGCGCCGGGATTTTACCCAGGTGAATCGTCTGGCCGACCTTGAGCGAGCTGACGTCCACGACAATCTGCTCCGGCAAATCTTTGGGCAAACCCCGCACCCGGATCTTGAACAGCACGCGCTCCAGCACGCCGCCCTCATTCTTCACGCCCTCGGCCTCGCCGACCGTTTCCACGGGCACTTGAATGGTGACCTTCTCGTCCTCCGCGACTTCATGAAAATCCACATGCAGCATCTTGCCCGTCAGGGGGTGATGCTGGATTTCCTGCACCAGCGCCAGCCGCTGGGGCCGGGCATCACCCTGAACCACCAGGTCCACCAGCAGGTTCTCGGAGGCCGAATGATGAATGAGGTTTTCCAACTGCCGGGCATTAACCTCCAGGCTCTGCGGCGGGGTTTTCCGGCCATAAACAACCGCGGGAATCTGCCCGCTGCGGCGCAGAGCCTTGGCTCCAGCCCGCCGGCGCAGAACGCGCGGAGTAGCGTTGAGTAATACTGATTTCATTGTCTTTATACTGTTCGACGGCTGCTTTCCAGCGCCTAGCTGGTGCTCCCGCCCTTAAATGCAAATAGCGAAGTAACCGACGAATTACTGTGAATTCGCTTGATGGCTTCGCCCAACAGCGCCGCCACCGACAGCGTGACTATTTTCACGCCCCGAATGGCAGGGCGAAACACTGTATCAGTTGTCACCAATTCGTCAATCGCCGATTTGCTTAATCTTTCGAGGGCCAAATCATCCAGAATCGCATGCGAAACACAGGCCCGAATCCGCTTGGCGCCCCGGTGCTTGATCAACTCCGCCGCCTTCACCAGCGTGCTCGCCGTTTCCGTCAGGTCATCCACCAGCAACACGTCCTTCCCCCGAATCTCCCCGATGATCGCCATGCTCACAACCTCTCTGGCGCTCTTGCGCCGCTTGGCCACTATCGCCAGCCCCGCCCCCAGCACCCGCGAATACGCATAAGCCATCTTCAACCCCCCAATATCCGGGCTGACCACGACCAGGTTGCGCAGCCGCTTCCGCTTCAAATAATTATACATCACCGGCGCCGCGTAGAGATGATCCACCGGAATATCAAAGAACCCCTGGATTTGCTGCGCGTGCAAGTCCATCGTCAGGATGCGGTTGGCCCCCGCCGCCACCAAAAGATTCGCCACCAGCTTGGCGGTAATGGGCACCCGCGGCTGATCCTTGCGATCCTGCCGCGCATAACCATAAAACGGCAGCACCGCCGTAATGCGCGCCGCACTCGCCCGCCGGAGCGCGTCTATCATAATGAACATCTCCATCAAATGATGGTTCGTCGGCGGGCTGGTGGACTGGACCACATACACATCCTCCCCGCGCACATTCTCCTCAATCTGGACAAACGTCTCTCCGTCCGGAAAGGGCTTGATATTCGACCGGCCCAGGGGAATCCCCACGTATTTGCAAATGGCCTTGGCCAAAGGCGGATTTGAAGTGCCGCTGAAAATCTTCACACAATATCTAGCTGTCTATTCTTCGATACGGAACCAACCACCTTCCGGTGGAAAAAACCGGGGCCACTTTACCAAACCCCAGCCCGCGCGCAAGCCGGAATTCCCGCCCCCTGCCCCGCCGCTGGAAAAAGGGCGCCGCTCCGGGGCCGGCCTCCCGTGGGCCGCCCGGCCCCAACCGGGCGGACAGCCTCGCAAACGGCCAGCTCCCCGGCGGCCGGAAAATGAATCCGCCTCCCGCCCGCCCCCGCAAGCGGCGCTACCACCGCCGCACCCGGTAAAGCCGGAGGGCATTGGTCGCCTGCGGATCCACCAATTGCAGCGCGGCGCCATTCCCATTTACGGCCGGCCACGCGGACCAGTTGCTCTCCGCCGGCGGGTCCCGCCACTCCAGGCTGTATTTCCCGACCGTGTCGGCCTGCAGCCACACCGAAAAAACCTCCCCGTCCTTTTGCGCGCCAAACAGCCGGCCGACCAGCGACCCCTCCTCCTGCACCGACAACAACGCATTGGAACTCACCACCGCCCCCCAGGCATTGGACACCACCACCGAGTACCACCCGCCGTGGGCCATTTGCGCGCTGCCAATCGTGCATGCCGCCCCGGTCGCCCCCGTCAGATTGACCCCGTTGAACCGCCACTGAAAATACAGCGGCGGCGCGCCAACCGCCCCCACATGGAAAATGGCCGGCTGCCCCACCGACACCGTCTGGTTGGTCGGTTGGGCAAGCAACGCCGGCGCCAGCGGCTGCGCAAACACCCCCAGGTGATTCCCATTCACCCGCGGCAGCCAGTCGCTGGGGCGATTCATCACCACCGCCGCGCCATTGGTCAACCGCGCCATCGCCGACGACCCGCCCCCGTCCAGATTCAACCCATTCCAGGCCCCCAATCGCAACAACCACTGCCCCGTCTCATACAGCGTTGCTCCGTCACTCCAGCCCGGCCGCCGCCCATCAATCACCATCAGGTAAAAATACCGCCTCTGCGCCGACAACCCCACCGCCGTCCGCGGATGCGGCTTGCAGAATTCAGTATTGCAATCCGCCATCTTTGCCTGTCCATTGACCAAAATCAGGTCCGACCCCGCCACCGCCGTCCAAACATTCGCCAGGCTCCCCGGTGCCTGAGACACAAAACCGACCGCATTGCTCCGGGTGATCATCACCGCCGGAAATCCGTTCTCAAATGCCGACACCACCTCCCCCCGGGAAACCGCCAGCCCGTTTAAATCGCGCGGATCATTCGGGGTGTAATTGACGGGCGAAAAAAAGTTCGCATTCACTCCCACCGAAACCCCATAACTCTGCACGAACGCAGCCGTCGTCTGGCCGTCGGTCTCCTTCGGCCGGTCACCGTTCGCGGGCGTCGAAAAAAACTCCACTGTCGGATCGTGCAAATCCACCCGCAGCGCAAACACCTTCTGCAACCGCGCCTCGTTGGCATCCGCCTCCCCCCGCGCAAAATCCACCCCCCGAAACATCGGGGCCCACGGCTCCAGCGTAATCGTGGCCGAGGCGCACCAAACCGCCAGCAACCCCCCGATCCCCCCCAGCCGCACTGCAATTCCAAGCCTCATAACCCTCGCCCCAAAACCGCCTTTGCCGCGCCCGCT